>DAHVZZ010000137.1:0-2105 GCA_027323785.1 Acidobacterium sp.
GGCGATGAACTCCTTCAGGTTGCTCCGCAGCCGCTCGATGTTCTCGTTGATGAACGCCTTCTTGCCCGGAAACTTCTCCAGCGGCGCCTCAAAGTTCCCCTTCCCGAATTCCGCAATGCAGGCCATCGCCTTCTTCTTCACCGTGATGTGCCCCATCACCATGCCGTTCACGCCCTCAGCCATCGCCCGGTACGCGCCCTCGAATTTTTGCGCCGGTATCGTCACATCGATGTCGCCCTTGTTGTGTTCCTCCGACATGCGGTTCATCTCGGCGATGAACTCCTTCAGATTGCTCCGCAGCCGCTCGAAGCTCCGGCTCAGCACATCGCGCTCCGATCTCGCATCCGCCCGCGCGCTCAGGTCGCCGGCCGCCACCTTCTCCAGCAGGCCTGACACGCCGCGGATATAAGCCACCAGTCCGCGGAACGACTCCGCCAGCGACCCAACCTCGTCGCCGCTCTCGTATTCGATCGTCTGGTTCACATCGCCCAGAGAAATCTGCCTGGCCGCATCCGCCAGCTGCGCCATCGGCCTCGCGATGCTGCGGGAGATGAAGATCCCCAGCCCCAGCCCCAGCAGCACGCCGCCCAGAATGGTGAACAGCATGAACAGACGGCTGCTCTGGTAAATATGCTCCGCATCCTGCTCGGCGGCCCGCGCATTCTCCGTCTTGGCGGTGTTCAGGTTGTCGAAGACAGCCTCCATCGCATCGGATTTCTGGCGGCCCAGTCCCATCGAAAGCTCCACCGAGGCCCGCCTGCTGGCCATCTGCTCTTTCTCGCCCATCGCGATCGTCTGGTTCAGAACCGCCTGGCGCGCCTTCCACGCCTCCTCCAGCTGTGACAGCAGATCCCGCATCCTGTCGCTGTGAGACAACCGCTTTGCCTGCGCGACGTTGTCGTTCAGCATCGCGGAAAACTGGTCAATCGCCCGGCGGTATTTCTCGCGTTCCGCCGGCGTGCTCGACAGCAGAAAATTCTTTTCCGCCCGGCCCACATAGATCAGGTCGATGTTGGCTTCCTTGAGATAGGAAATTCCCAGCGTATCCCGGCTGTAGGAATCCTTTGCCAGCGCGGCAATTTTGCCCATGTTCATGATGCCGAGCAGCCCCACCACGCACGTAATAGCGCCCATCAGAACGAACCCCGCAATCACCTTCGTTCCAATCTTCATGTCCCTGAACCACTTCATCGCTCTCTCCCCGCAGGCTCTCTCCTGCGCTCTTCCTGTTGATCACCGCTCTCCGGCCGAACCGCGCCGCTCTTTCCCGCTGCATGCTCTCCGTCTCCGCCATTAGGGAGACGGCCCCAGCCCGCATCGACCCCGCGCCGGATGCGGCGTTCGGCTCGCCCGCAGCGCCTCCTGCATCAGTCGCGGCGGATCCACAATCAGCGCCACCGCTCCGTTGCCCAGAATCGTCGCCCCGGAAACTCCCTGCACGCTGCGGTACAGATGCCCCAGGCTGCGGATCACCGTCTGGCAGTTGCCCAGCACCCGATCCACCACCAGCCCGCAGCGCCCGCCCTCGCCTTCCACCACCATGATCTGTTCCAGCCCCGGCCGCTCACCCGCCGTGCCAAAGTGCTGCCGCAGGCGGATGCACGGAATCAGCTCGCCGCGAATGTTCGCCACATCCCGCCCCTCCTGCGCCTTCTGCTCCGGCGTCAGCTCCACGCATTCCAGCGTGGACGCCAGCGGCAGCACGAAATACTCCTCGCCCACCGTTACCAGCAGCCCATCGATAATCGCCAGCGTCAGCGGCAGCCGCAGCGTCACCGTGGTGCCCTCGCCGCGCCGGCTGGTCACCTCGATCGACCCTCTCAGGCTCTCCACCCGCTGCCGCACCACATCCATCCCCACGCCGCGCCCCGACAGGTCCGTCACCTGCTTCGCCGTCGAAAACCCCGGCTGAAAAATGAACGCGTAGATTTGTGACTCTGTCAGTGCCGTTTCCGGCGCGGCCAGTCCCCGCTCGATCGCCCGCTGCCGCACTGCCTCCGCGTCGATTCCCGCTCCGTCGTCCTGCACTCCCACCAGCACGCTGCCTCCCGCGTGCCGCGCGAACAGCCGGATCGTCGCCGTCTCCCGCTTGCCGGCCGCCGCCC
>DAHVZZ010000595.1:0-11888 GCA_027323785.1 Acidobacterium sp.
CTGGAGGGCAAGCCTCTGCCGGTCTACGGGGATGGCGGCAACGTGCGCGACTGGCTCTTTGTGGAGGATCACTGCTCGGCCATTCGCGCGGTTCTGGAGCGCGGCCGGCCCGGCGAAACCTACAACGTCGGCGGGAACAGCGAGCGGAAGAACCTCGACGTGGTGAACACAATTTGCGATCTGGTCGATGAAATGCGCCCCGACCCCGCACGCGGGCCGCGCCGCCGGCTGATCACGTTCGTGAAGGATCGTCCGGGCCACGACCGCCGCTACGCCATCGACGCAAGGAAAATTGCGCGGGAACTCGCCTGGGAGCCGGCGGAGCAGTTTGAAACCGGACTCCGCCGCACGGTGCGCTGGTATCTCGACAACATGGAGTGGGTAGAAAATATCCGCACCGGTGGTTACTTGAAGTGGATTGAGCAGAATTATGCGGAGCGTCTGACCCAATGAAAGGCATCATTCTCGCCGGAGGATCCGGCACGCGTCTCTACCCCGTCACCCACGTGGTCTCCAAGCAGCTGCTGCCGGTGTACGACAAGCCGATGATCTACTACCCGCTCAGCACGCTGATGCTGGCGGGTCTGCGCGACATCCTGCTGATCTCCACCCCTCAGGACACAGGTCGCTTTGCGGAGCTGCTGGGCGACGGCAGCAACTGGGGCATCAACATTCGCTATGCGGTGCAGCCCAGCCCCGACGGCCTGGCTCAGGCGTTCATTATTGGGCGGGACTTCATCGGCGGCGACGCCAGCTCGCTCGTCCTCGGCGACAACATTTTCTACGGACAGTCTTTCTCGCGACAGCTGCAGTCGGCTGCTTCTCTGAAGCAGGGTGCTACGGTCTTTGCCTATCCGGTGCAGGATCCGGAGCGCTATGGCGTGGTTGAGTTCGACGCACAGGGCCGCGCCATCAGTCTGGAAGAGAAGCCGGCCGCGCCTCGATCCCGCTACGCCGTGACGGGTCTGTATTTCTACGACGGCCAGGCCTGCGACATCGCCGCTTCGCTCAGACCCTCCCCACGGGGCGAACTGGAGATCACCGACCTGAACCGCCATTACCTCAATCAGAAGAACCTGAACGTCCAGATCATGAGCCGCGGCATGGCATGGCTGGATACCGGTACGCACGATTCGCTGTTCGAGGCCGGACTTTTCATCCAAACCGTGGAGCGGCGCCAGGGGCTGAAGATCGCCTGCCCGGAAGAGATCGCCTATCGTCTCGGTTACATCGACTCGAACCGGCTGGAAGCTCTTGCCCATCCGATCCGCAAAAACGGATACGGCCAGTATCTTCTTAACCTGCTGCGCGAACCCTACTTTTCCCCTGAGAACTTCTGAAGATGAAGATTGAAGAAACCAGCATTCCCGGAGTTCTGATCCTGACCCCGGCCATCTATCGCGACAGCCGCGGCGCCTTCATGGAAACCTGGAACGAGCGAAGAATGGTCGATGCCGGGATCACGGAACACTTTGTCCAGGATAACTATTCCATCTCCACCAGGAACGTTCTTCGCGGCATCCACTATCAGGTCACGCAGCCGCA
Source organism: Acidobacterium sp. (assembly GCA_027323785.1). Taxonomy (GTDB): domain Bacteria; phylum Acidobacteriota; class Terriglobia; order Terriglobales; family Acidobacteriaceae; genus Palsa-343. The sequence continues at coordinate 1,546 of DAHVZZ010000595.1, forward strand.
GGGAAAGCTGGTTCGCGTCGCTTATGGAGCCGCCCTGGACATTGCTGTGGACCTGCGCCGGAGCTCGCCGCACTTCGGCCGCCATGTCGCCGTCGAACTCAGCGAAGAGAATGCCCGCATGTTCTGGATTCCCCGCGGATTCGGACATGCCTTCCTGGCTCTCTCGGAAAAGGTCGGATTCGCCTACAAGGCCACCGATTACTACTCGCCCGCCGGGGAGCGTACGATTCGCTGGAACGATCCCGATCTGTCCATCCCCTGGCCAGTCGAGGCTGAGAGCCTGATCGTCTCGGCCAAGGACCAGCAGGGCGCGCTGTTGCGCGATGCTGAGGTCTTCGCATGAGCGAGCGGCCAAGGCTTCTGATCGTCGGCGCCACCGGTCAGGTCGGCCGGGAACTCCAGCGCAGTTTTGCCGGCTATGCCGCAATCGCGGCGGTGGATCGCGAGATTGTGGATCTCGGCGCGCCCCAGCAGATTCGTGCCCTGGTGGAGCGCACTCAGCCGGACATTATTATCAACGCCGCAGCCTATACTGCGGTCGACCGCGCCGAATCCGAGCCGGAACTGGCCAGCGCCATCAATGCGCGCGCGCCGCAGATTCTGGCCGAGGAAGCCCGCCGCCGCAACGCGATCTTCGTGCACTACTCGACCGACTACGTCTTCGATGGCAGCAAGCCGGGCCCCTGGACGGAGGCCGATGTGCCGAATCCCCTGAACGCCTACGGCGCAGGGAAGCTTGCGGGCGAAGAGGCGGTCCGGCAGGTGGGCGGGAGGTATCTCATCTTTCGCACCAGCTGGGTGTATGGCCCGCATGGAAAGAATTTTCTCTTCACCATGCTGCGGCTCGGCCACGAGCGCGACCGCCTGAGCATTGTGGACGATCAGATTGGTGCTCCCACCACATCGACCGAGCTGGCCCGCGCGACCTTTGCCATCGTTGAGGGAATCGCCGCCGGCCGCTTTGGCCAATCCGAAGACTGGGCCGGTCTCTATCACATGACCTGTTCCGGCTCGACTTCCTGGTGCGGCTTTGCCCGCGCGATCTTCGCCCGGGCCGGCAATCGACTGGCCGGACGCCGGCCGGAGGTTGTTCCCATCGCAACAGCGGACTATCCGACGCCGGCAAAGCGCCCGCGCAACTCCGTGCTCTCCAACGCTCTGCTTCAGCAACGCTTCGGAGTTCAGCTCGCTCCCTGGGAGGCCGCGCTGGACGAAGTGATGGCTGCCCTGCCGGACTGAAGCCTTCCGCGTCTATCGGCTGCGGTTCAGGTTGAGCTGCAGTTGCAGTCCGCGCCCCAGCGGTGTCTGCACAGCGGAAAGGTCGATCAGGGAGCCGTGCTCCAGGGAGCGATGGTGCAGCACGTAACCGCCGATCAGCCAGCCCAGGGTGCTGCCCACCAGCACATCGGAAGGGAAATGCTGCTTCGCAATCACGCGCGAGACGGAAGTGGAAGCCGCCAATCCGTACACCAGGGCCTTCGTGGCAACTCCGTTGTACTGGCCTGCGACCACGCGAGCAAAAGCCCATACGTTCATGGAATGCTCCGACGGCATGGAGGGACTGTTGGGCCAGCCCTTGGGCCCGTTCGGCCATAGCTCCCCGCGCGCGTTGTCCTGTTGCGGACCCTCGCGGTCGATGGCGTAATTCAGGCCTTCGCCGAGGATATCCGCATCCGCCATTGCCTCGGACGCGAGCACCGCGGTTTCCGCAAGATAGCCGTTGTGTTGCATGGTGCCAATGCCATAACCCGCGGCCGAGGCGATGAACGGACCATAGAGGCCGACGTACGTGGAGTATTGGTCGAATCGATGCTCGCGGTTCGGATGATTGCCCAGATCGTGAATGGCCTGGGTGTCGAAGTGCACCGCCAGCCCCGTGGCCGCGCCGAAGGCGGGCAGCATCCAGGCGAGCTGACCCAGCGGAGCATGCAGAGGGCTGGTGACGATCCCAACCTCGTCCTGTGTCACATGCACTGCGCAGACCTTCAGCGATTTCAGGCCGCACTGCTGGGCCGGACTGGGCGCCGACGGAAGCATGTTGCCGGCCTGCGCGGATGCGCAGACCGCCGAGCCCAGCACAATGGCGGGCAGAATCCATTTCCCCAGCAAGCGCTTCAGCAAGTCGGCCTCTGTGAAAAAGCGGTTGGAATTTGTCTGATACTCTGCCTGGATTGTAAATCGCCGGGGCGTCGCGGAACCTGTCCCGCGGCCCGGCGCGCGGATCGTCCGCTAAAATTGAGCTATGCTGCAGCTCTCCGGCGCCGGCAAGCGTTTCGGCCCGCGCCTCCTTTTTGAAAACGCAGACTGGCTCATCACGCCCAACGAGAAGACCGCTCTCGTGGGGGCCAACGGCGCCGGCAAGTCCACCCTGATGAAGATTCTGGGAGGAATGGACTCGCTCGACTACGGCGGCATCCAGCGCATGAAGGGCATGAGCATCGGCTACCTGCCCCAGGATGGTCTCACCCTCTCCGGCCGCACCGTTTTCGAGGAATGCCTGAGCGTCTTTGACGAGTTGCGCGCCATGGAGCGCGAGTTCGAGACGCTCTCCGCTTCTCTCTCCGAACTCGACCCCGCCAGTGCCGAATACGCCTCAGTCGCCGACCGCTTTTCGCACATCGAGGCGCGCCTGCGCCATCAGGATGTCTACGCCCTCGACGCGCAGGTCGGTACGGTCCTCACCGGCCTTGGCTTCTCAAAGGAAGACTGGACCCGCAATACCCAGGAATTCTCGGGCGGCTGGCAGATGCGCATCGCGCTGGGAAAACTGTTGCTGGAAAAGCCGGACCTGCTGCTGCTGGACGAGCCCACCAACCACCTCGACCTTGAAACCCGCAACTGGCTGGAGAATTACCTTTCCACCTGGCCGAACGGCTACATCCTCATCTCGCATGATCGCTATTTCCTCGACGTGACGGTCAACAAGATCATCGAGATCTGGAACAAGGCTCTGCACGTTTATCACGGCAACTACGAGAAATACCTTACCCAGAAAGCCGAACGCCGGGCCCAGCTGGAATCCGCTTACCGCAATCAGCGCGAGCACATTGAGCATCTGGAAGCCTTCATCAGCCGCGTCCGCTATCAGGCCACCAAGGCGAAACAGGTGCAGTGCCGCATCAAGGAGCTGGAAAAGATCGAGCGCATCGAGATTCCTCTGGAAGAGCCGATGCCGCACTTTACTTTTCCGCAGCCGCCGCCTTCGGGGCGCACCGTGGTGGATGTATCGGGCCTGTCGATGCAGTACGGAGAAAAGAAGGTTCTCTAAGACGTCAGCTTCACCATCGACCGCGGCGACCGCATCGCTCTGGTGGGCGTCAACGGAGCGGGCAAGTCCACGCTCATCCGTCTGCTCTCAGGGCAGGAATTGCCGACCGGCGGATCACTGAAGCTCGGACACAATGTCCTCGGCGAATATTTTGCGCAGGATCAGTACAAGGTGCTTGATCCCTCCGCGCGCATGCTCGACGACATCGGCCGTGCCGCTCCTAAAGTTCCCGAGAAGGACCTGCGCAGCCTGCTGGGATGCTTTCTGTTCTCCGGCGACGACGTGTTCAAGCCGCTGGGCGTGCTCTCCGGCGGCGAACGCAACCGCTACGCGCTGGCCCGCATTCTTGTCAGCCCCGCCAACTTCCTGCTGCTGGACGAGCCCACGAACCACCTCGATCTGCGCGCCAAGGATGTTCTGCTGGACGCCATCCGCAAGTTCAGCGGCACCGTGATTTTTGTTTCGCACGACCGCTACTTTATCGATGGGCTGGCGGAGAAGGTATTCGAGGTCGCCCGCGGCGACGACCCCGCCGGCGCATCGCAGGTGCATGTCTACCCCGGCAACTACGAGGATTATCTGTGGCGCAAGGAAGGCGGCGCCGCGGCCCTTGCCGCGGAAACCGCTGCGGCGGCGGAGCCCGAGCCGGAGCCGCCCGCTCCCGTGCCCCCCGAGCCGGCAGCCGCGCCTGCGCGTCGCGTGAATCCCATCCGGCTGCGGCAGATGCAGGAGCGCCTCGCTGAGGTTGAGGCCGAGATTCCCCGCGTGGAGTCGTCGCTCGCCGCGACCGAGCAGGCGCTGGGCAACTACGTCAGCGCCGAGGAAACGCAGCGCCTCTCAGACGAACTGGAAGCGCTCCGCCGCCGCCAGTCGGAACTGAACGCGGAGTGGGAAGATCTGTCGCTGCAGCTGGAAGAACAGGGCGTCACCGGCTAGCGCGGCAAGCGTCCCTGCATCCAGCCCAGCTTCAGTTTTCGGCGGCGTGGCTTGCGGCCTTCAGCCCGGCCAGCACTTCCTCCGCCCTTTCCGGAGGCGTGCGGAAGGCGATGGCAAAGCGGTTCCACGCATTGATCGTTCCGATCGCCAGAGTCAGGTCCACCAGCTCGCGTTCGCTGAAGACAGCGCGCGCTTCTTCGTAGATTGCGTCGGGTGCGTGGCTCCGCGCGACATCGGTGAGGGTCTCGGTCCAGGCGAGCGCAGCGCGTTCCTTTGCTGAATACCAGGAGGCTTCGCGCCAGGCGGCCAGGCCGTGCAGGCGATCGTCATCCGCGCCGTGTTCTCTGGCCTCGCGCCAGTGCATGGCGATGCAGAAGGCGCAGCCATTCATCTGCGACGCGCGCAGGAACACCAGATCGAGCAGGGCTGGCTCAAGCGTGCCGGAAGAGCGCAGATAGCGTCCCGCGTCATAGAGGGGCTTCAGCGCGCCGGGGGCGACGGAGGCATAGGAGATTCGCTGGGGCATGGGGAAGACCGTCCTTTCGGTCTTTCCCTTCGATGTTCTTCCCGGAGAGGCGGATTCGCTAGTCGCTCTTGCTCGGAGCCGAAGACGGCGCAGAGGCGGGCTTGCTGCTGTTGTCGCTCGCAGCCGCGGCCGGCTTTTCAGCAGAGCCACTTGCGGGCTTGGCACTGCTGTCGCCGGAGGATTTCGATGAGCCCGCCGACTTGCCGGCGTAGTCCGTTACGTACCAGCCCGAGCCCTTGAACTGCACGGCCGGCGCGGACAACAGCTTTTCCACCGGACCCTGGCAAACCGGGCATTCTTTCTCTTCCGGAGCGCTGAAGCTCTGGATTTTCTCAAATACATGTCCGCAGTTTTTGCAGCGGTATTCGTAAAGCGGCACCTGGGTGTCCTTCGATGAGCCAGAGATGCGCGAGGCGCGCATCGCCCGGCTGCCGGAATTCCGGCCATCCAGAACAGTGCGCGCCCGCGTTCTTCTCTATTTTAGCTGCTTTTAGAGCGTTACCTGGCGAACCCCGGACACTTCCGGCGCCGCACGCAGCTCCTTCAGTACCGAGTCGTCCACTTCGTTGTCGATCTGCAGAACCGCGAGGGCCATCCGCGGTTCCGTGCCGCTGCCGTTGGCCCGGCCCAGCGCGAAGTTGGCCACGTTGACCTTGTGCGCGCCCAGAATGGTCCCGATGCGTCCGATCACGCCCGGCACATCCTGATTGCGGAAGGTCAGCAGCGTGCCCTGGAGCGGCGCTTCAATGTCGATGCCGTCCAGATGCAGCAGCCGCGGCGAGTGGCCGTGCAGCACGGCTCCGCTGGCGGCAATGCCGCGCTCGCTGGTGTGCAGGGCCAGCTGCAGCACGCTGCCGGCTCCGCCCAGAGGCGCTTCCTTCTTTTCCTCGTGCAGGCGGATACCGCGATCCGCCGCGACCGAAGCCGCGTTGATCCGATTGACCTGTTCCACGTTGCCGAGCAGTCCGGCGATAGCGGCGTTGCGAATCAGGTCCGTCTTCATCTCCGCCAGCCGGCCGTTGTAGGTGATCTCGATGCTGTCGATGCCGCCCTTGACGAACTGCGCCAGGAAGGTTCCCAGCCGCTCGGCGAGGGTGATGTAAGGCGAGGCTTCCTTGTACTCCTCGTGGGTCAGCGACGGGAGATTCACCGCATTCTGCACCACGCCGGACTTCAGATACGCGCTCACCTGCAGCGCAATCTGCACTCCGACCGCCTCCTGCGCCTCAGCCGTGGAGCCGGCGATGTGCGGCGTCATGATGACGCTGGGCATCGCAGCAAAGGCTGAATCCTTCGGCGGCTCCTGATGGAAGACGTCCAGCGCCGCGCCGGCCACCTGGCCGCTGGCGAGCGCCTCGGCCAGATCCTGCTCGACCACCAGTTCGCCGCGCGCGCAGTTCACGATCCGCACGCCTTTCTTCATGGTGGCCAGAGTCTCGCGATTGATGATGCCCTGAGTCTGCGGAGTGAGCCCCACATGCAGTGTCAGATAATCGGCCTGCGCAAACAGCTCTTCCGTCGAAACCAGCTTAATGCCGTTCTCGCGGGCCACCGCCGCCGAGACGAACGGATCGTGTCCCAGCAGTTCCATCCCGAAGGCCCGGGCGCGCCGCGCCACTTCCAGGCCGATGCGGCCCAGGCCCAGAATGCCGAGCTTTTTGCCGCGCAGCTCCACACCCTGCAGAGATTTCTTTTCCCATTTGCCGGCGTGCATGGTCGAATCCGCGCGCGACAGCTGCCGCGCCATGGAAACCATGAGGCCCAGGGTCAGTTCGGCCACAGCCACCGCGTTAGCGCCCGGCGTATTCATCACCACGATGCCGCGCCGTGTGGCTGCTTCCGCGTCGATGTTGTCCACGCCCACGCCGGCGCGGCCGATCACGCGCAGCTTCGGCGCGGCTGCCATCAGCGCATCGTCCACCTGCACGGCCGAGCGCACCACCAGCGCGTCCGCGTCCGCCAGCGCCTCGGGCAGATTCTTTACCTGGTCGTGAGTCAGCACTTCCCATCCGGGCTCCGCCTGGAACACCGCCAGGGTTGCCGGAGAGACTTTTTCCGCCAGTACGACTTTCATCGTGTCCTTTCTGTCTGTTTGACAGTCTGGCGGCGCGCGTACCGCGATCCTGGAGATCGCTCGCGCGCCGCTATGCGATTCGGATCAGCCCCGCGGCTGCTTCCGATCAGGCGTGGACGGCTTCCGCTTCGCGTGCGGCCTTTACCAGGCCGGTGCGCTCCGCGTAAACCTGCTGCGCTGCCGCCACGGCTTTGCCATAGGCGAAGCCGGGCAGGTTCAGTTTTGCCGCGGCTACCTGTTCCAGCGCGGCGATGATGCCGATCGTGTCCATGTAATCGAACATCCCGATGTGCGCGATGCGGAAGATTTGTCCCTTCATCTCGCCCTGGCCGTTGGTAACGATGGCCGCGAAGCGGCTCTTCAGTTCTTTCACAAAGACGCCGGAATCGACGCCCTCCGGCGGCAGGATGGCCGTGGCCGCGGCCGCGTAAGGACCGGGACCGAAGAGCTTCAGCCCCAGCGCCTGCACGGCGGCGCGCGTCATGGCGGCGCACGTTTCCGCGTTCTCCACCAGCAGATCGCGGACCGTGGCCAGATCGCCCCCACCCTGAGCGGCGATGAAGTCCAGCGACGCGCCCAGCGCGGCGATGAGCGCCACCGACGGCGTGTAGGAAGACTCGCCCTTCAGCGCGTTTTTCCGCTCCTTGCGCAGGTCGAAGTAGTAGCGCGGATTCTTTGAGGTTTCCGCCGCTTTCCATGCGCGGTCGCTGAGGCTGATGTAAGCCAGCCCCGGCGGAATCATGACCGCCTTCTGCGAGCCGCCCACGATGGCATCCACGCCCCAGCCGTCCACGTCCAGCTTCGTCGTGCCCAGTCCGGTAATCGCGTCCACAATCAGCAGGGCGTCGCTGCCGGCGCTCTTCAGCAGCGCCGCAATGCCGGCCACGTCATGCCGCACGGCAGTCGACGACTCGGTCGCCTGCAGGAATACGGCTTTGGTTTCCGGCTTCAGGGCATTCTTCACTTCGTCCAGCGAAAAGGTGAACCCGTTCTCCGCCTTCACCAGATCGACCTGGCAGCCGAAGGCCTTCGCCAGCGCTTCCCAGCGCTCGCCGAACTTTCCGGCGGAAAGCACCAGCACGCGGTCTCCGGGCGAAGTCAGATTCGAAACCGCCGCTTCCATGGCCCCGGTACCCGAAGAGGCCATCAGCAGCACATCGTTTTTGGTCCCCACAAAGGTTTTCAGCTGTCCCAGCACGCGTTCGTAGAGGGCACGAAACTCGGGCGTACGGTGGTGGATATCTGCGGCGGCCATCGCGAACTGTGCGGCAGGCAACAGTGGCGTCGGTCCCGGCGTAAACAACCTGGTTTTCCGGATCATTATGGCGTCTCCCTCGCCTTCATTCTAGCCGTCATATCCGTTCCGCCGTTTCTTCATATAATTGAAGGTTTGGGAGCTTTTCACGATGGATCTCGTCAAGCAAATCGATCGCGACATGATCGCCGCCATGAAGGCGCGCGACACCGATCGCACCTCCGTTCTGCGCATGGTGAAATCGGCGCTGAAAAACCGCGAAATCGAGAAGCGCGCGCCGCTGACGGATGCCGAGGCGCAGCAGGTTCTCACCACCCTCATCAAGCAGCGCCGCGAGTCCATCGAGCAGTTTCAGAAGGGCAACCGCCCCGAGCTGGCCGCGAAGGAAGCCGGCGAGATTGTCGTCATCGAGGGCTATTTGCCGAAGAACCTCGGCGAAGACGAGCTGAAGAAGATCGTCGACGAGGTTCTTGCGGGAAGCAGCTTCGGCCCGCGCGACATGGGTCCGGCAATGAAAGCCGTCCAGGCGCGGATTCAGGAGACGGGCCAGCGCGCCGATGGGCGGCAGGTCAGCGAGCTCGTCAAGGCGCGGCTGGCGCAGTAACCGGTTCAACCGCTGCGCAGCCGTGGGGCCGGAGACTCCGCGGTTGCGCGCTCTTACTGCCGATCCGGCACCACCCGCACAAATGTCCCATCGGGCAGTTCGCCCTCAATCAGGTGAACCACCCCACCCTTCACGTAGCCCTTCACCACGCGGGAATCGCCCGGCGCCGCATTCTGCGCTGCGTTGTGCCCGGGCGCGGGTCCCGGAGCCGGTCCCACGCGCGGGCGCCCCATGCCCTTGTCCATCGCCAGATTCGCCAGCCGGTCGGCGTTTTTGTTCTTCCCGCGCAGCACATGCTCGATTCGGAAGCCGTCCAGCCGCGACTCCCGCCGCTTTGCCTCTTCGTACAGCGGGCGCAGATCGGGGCTGTTTACCCGGTATTTGCCCTGCATCTGCTTCACCATCAGCTCGGAATCGGCGATGACGCGCAGGCGTCCATAGCCGGACTTCAGCGCATACTCCAGCGCCGCCAGCAGCCCGGAATACTCGGCCACATTGTTGGTGGTTTTGCCCAGATACTCGCTCAGCTGGGCCAGCTTTTCGCCCTTCGCGCCCTCTATGTAGACGCCGAACCCCGCCGGCCCGGGATTACCGCGCGATCCGCCGGAACGCCGCTCCAGATGGTCCTTCGCGCTGTGTTCCGATCCGCCTTCGCCAAACAGGCTGCCCATATCTCTCTCCCGCATCATCTTCCAAGTGTAATGATCCCCGGCGGCGCGTCTTCCACATCCGCGCTCCCGGCAGGCTTCCGGCATGGGAACATAAACATCGGAACCCTCGTCCCGCTATGAAAGCCCCCGGCATGAACCTGCTCAGCCTGCTCCAGACCACCTTCGGATTTCCCGCCTTCCGCGAGAATCAGGAAGCGGTCTGCCGCGCCGTCGCCGAGGGCCGCGATGTTCTGCTGGTGATGCCCACCGGAGCCGGCAAGAGCCTGTGCTACCAATTGCCCGCCATCGCCCGCGGCGGCGCAGCCCTGGTCATCAGCCCCCTGATCGCGCTCATGGACGACCAGGCCGCCCGTCTGGCTGCGGCCGGGCTGCGCGTCGCACGCATCCATTCCGGGCTTTCCCGCGACGATGCCCGCCAGGCCTGCCGCGATTATCTCGACGGCAGCCTGCAGTTCCTCTTCATCGCGCCGGAACGGCTGCGCGTTCCCGGCTTTCCGGAGATGCTGGCGAAGCGGAAACCGGCGCTGATCGCCGTCGACGAAGCCCACTGCATCTCTGGCTGGGGCCACGATTTCCGCCCCGACTACCGCACCCTGGGCGACTGGCTGCCGCTGCTGCGCCCCGCGCCGATCATTGCTCTCACGGCTACGGCCACGCCTACCGTGCAGCGGGATATCGTGACGCAGTTGCGGCTCGCAGATCCCGCCCTCTTTGTTCATGGATTCCGCCGCGACAATCTCGCCATCGAGGTCGTCGAGCTGTCCAAACCGCGCCGCCCTGAATTCATCCAGAATCTTCTGCGGCCTTCCGCCGCGCGCCCGGCCATCGTCTACGCGCCGTCGCGCAAAGCCGCAGAGGATCTGGCCGCCCAGTTGGCGCAGCACTTTTCCGCCGCGGCTTATCATGCGGGGCTCGATCCCGGCACGCGCGAGCGGGTGCAGCGCGCCTTCCTCGGCGATGAGCTGGAGGTGGTCGTCGCCACCATCGCTTTCGGCATGGGCATCGACAA
>DAHVZZ010000607.1:0-3728 GCA_027323785.1 Acidobacterium sp.
GTCACATACTGGTAAAAGGGAATATTCGGACCATTCGCTGTCGGCGACTGGATGTACGTCTCCAGGTTCTTCCCGTTCTGGTGAATCGTGTTAATCACGTACGGTACGCTCGCCCCAAATCCATTCGGAACCGTAAACCGGTCGTAGAACCACCCGTAGCCGGCCCGCAGCACCGTCGACGCCCGCTTGTGCTTCTTGCCCCCGCCGTTCAGCGCCCACGCAATCGCCAGCCGCGGAGCAAAGTCGCTCTTGTCGCTGATCAGCGTCTGCGTCTCCCACCGCAACCCATAACTGAACGTCAGCTTCGGACTCACCGTCCAGTCGTCCTGATAAAACAGCGCCGCATCCGCCACCGTCGCCCGCGCCACTGGATTGTTCACCTTCGTGTAAGTGTATTGCTGCGGTTTGCACGTCGACGGAGCCGCATTCGCCGTGTACTTCGCGCTGTAGCAGCTGTAGAAGCTGTTCAGCGAAGGAAAACTGTACGATCCGTTGCTCCCGCTGGTCGTCGTGTTCTTGTCGCTGTACGTCCGCACCCGCAACCCGAAATTCAGCGAGTGCGCCCCCACCATTCCGGAAAAGTAATTCTGCACCTCAAAATCGTTCTCGTCGTCGCTCGACGTCTGCGACGGATTCCCGCCCCCCGTCACTGCCGCCTGCACCGAATACGAAGGCAGCGACGACACCGCCGATCCCTGGTTGTGCACCCGCCGGTACTGGAACCGGATAGCATCCACCAGCGTCTTGCTGAGCACCAGGCTGTCGGACAATTGCAGCGTGTTCTCCGTGTTCGTGCTGCTCGTCGCCTGCGACGGCAGCGAGTACGCCCCGCCCAGCGAGTTCGTCCGGCTGAACCGGTGATACTCCCAGCGCGCCGTCAGCGTATTCGCCTTCCCCAGCTGCACATCCACACGCGGACTGATGGCCAGAAAACTCGACGGACTGGTGAAGCTTCCCCGCAGCTGCGTTCCCGTCACCTGCCCGTCCGCCCCCACCACCAGGCTCGCCGGATCGATCGCCAGCAGCACACTCACATCGTTGCCATGCCGTCCGAATCCGCTGGCGAAATATGACGAGTTCTTCGTCAGCGGCCCGTTCACATCCCCGTGCATGAAGTAGCTGTAGTACGGCGGCTCCGGGTTCGTCCCCAGCAGCGGATTCTTCGAGTTAAACGACGAATCCTGCCCCGCAATCATGAACTCGCCGTTGAATTTGTTCGCCCCCGGCTTCGTGAAGATCTCGATGCGCCCGTATCCCAGCCGGTCGTATTCCGCCGAGAACGGATTATTGTTGACCTTGATCTCCCGGATCGCCGACTTCGGCGGCATCTCTCCGCCCGTGAATCCGTCAATGTAGATCTCGCCGCCATTCGGCCCCGCCGACGGCCCGGCCAGCGCCTGCAGCTCGCTCTCCAGCTCGTTGGGATCATCCGAAAGCGCATTCAGGTCGTTGCCTTTGATCACCAGCGCATTGGCATTGTTTTCCGGACTGGTGCTGATGTGCGCCAGGCTCTGCGCGTGAACCTGCACCTCCTGCTGCGCCACCGCGATCTTCAGCGTCGCGTTCACCTCATGGATCTGCCCCGCCGTCACCACCACGTGGGCAATATCCTCCGCCGCAAATCCAGGAGCCGTCGCCGTAATCCCGTACACGCCCGCCGGCAGCCCCTGGATCTCATAATCTCCGGCTGAATTCGACGTGGCCTTGCCGACCTCCTTGCCCGCCGTGGTGAATGCCACCACCGTCGCGCCCGGAATCACCGCACCCGTCGGATCGCCCACCATGCCCCGAATGCCGCCCGTCGCGCTCTGCCCGTACGCGGAGGAAAGCCCCATTGTCACGCAGGCCAGCACCAGGCCCCACACCATCGCACCGCCCAGCCATTGCACCGCGGCGCTCTTCGCACACTTCCAGCTCAGGATTCTGAGTTCCACAGTTCTCCCCGATCTACCCTTGAAATTCGGTCGTTGTTTGCCCGGCGTCACGCCCGACCGGCGCGGTGCCGTCGCGGCAGCTTAAGGGGCTCCCTGCCCGCCTTCGCCGCCCTGATCCCCCTCGCCGCCACCCTGGCCGCCACCGGAGCCTCCGGCTCCGCCGCCCAGACTCCACGCGGACGAGAACATGGTCTGACTCTCCTTCGCCGATGCCTCCAGCATCGACTCAACCCCCGTCACTACCCGGATCGCGGTCGCCGCATCCGGGCTGCCTTCCGTCGCCACGATCATCACCGCGTCGCCCTTGTGCAGATCGGCCACGTGGATCTCCGGCGAATGTTCCAGCAGCTGCGTCAGCCCGCCGCCCTGCCCCTGCGCTCCCGGAGGCGGTCCCCACGGATGCCCTCCCGGCGCACCGCCCGGACCATGCCACTTCTCCTTCGTGCCCGCCGGCGGACCTTCCTTCCCGTGCTTCTGCCATTCGGCCGGTCCATGCCCGCCTTCCATCTTCTGGAAGCGCAGCCGCATCGCGATCATCTCCGCCATCTGCGGCGGCAGCCGGCGCATATCCGTATCCTGCGTCGTCCGGATGGTTAACGTTTTCTTATTCATCCAGTTCTTCACCAGGAACGTCCCCGCCTGCGCATTCGTCGAAACCACTGTACCCGCAACGTTCCGGAAGGCTCCCGAAACCACCTCTTTCGCCACAATCGAGCTGCCGTCCGGGCTCTTCTGCCCTCGCGCCTGCAGCTGATCGCCCGGCCGAATCGCCGCCAGCGTCGAAAGCTTCGCGTCGCTGAACTTCACCGAGTCCTGCGCATACCGCCGGAACAGCGTCGTCCCCGTCGTGTGCACCACGATGGTCTTGGCGCCCGACGTCATCGTCACCGTCCCCGCTGTCGGATCAACCGCCGTCACCAGGCCGCCCACCCCATTGCGCTGCCAGTCTTCGCGTTCCTTCTCGCGCAGCGCCGCCAGATCGCTCGCCTTGTTCACCACCACGATCGATGCCGTCGGCGGAGTCCCTGCCACCAGCATCAGCACCCGGTCCCCGGGAGCAATGTCGCTCACCGTCACCGCCGTCGCCCCCGCCAGCGTTTTCTGCCCCGGCTCGGTCTTCAGAATCCGCGCCGTCGCCGGCACATCCACCGCAACCGTGCCGTCCGTGTCCGTCTTCACGGTCACCGTGTTCCCGCTCACCGCCGAGACCGTCCCCAGCACACGGGCTTTGGCCGGCTGCTGCGCCAGCGCTCCGGCCATCACCACCAGCGCCGCCAGCCCCGAATAGAAATACCGCCTAAATCGTTCTACGGTCATGCCCTTCCTGCTTCTCTCCTGAGGGAAATGCCTGCAAGAGGGACGGCTATGCCCAGCCAAAGTTTCATCGCCCGGTAAAATTCCCTGGTTCCTCGCCGTAACCTCCGGCACGCCGGATGCCGTCTCTCCCGCACCCCACCTCCCCGCGCACAGGGTATGATCGGCTGTGGCGGATCAGCCGAGGATGCCCTCTCCCGCTACTCCTCCGTCCCTTCGCGGACACTATCTCTTCGAGGTTCATCGACCCACCATGGCGATTTCCAGCTCCACCGGCAGCAGCGACTTCGTGGCCGTCGAATCCGGCTCGCAAAAGGGTTACAAAAGCGCACTCACCGTCATCACCACCCTCTTCTTCATCTGGGGCGCGCTCACTTCCCTCAACGATGTCCTCATCCCCTTCGCCCAGCATGTCTTCAAGCTGCAGCTCGCGGCCAGCATGCTCATCCAGACCGCCTTCTTCTCGGCCTACTTCATCTT
>DAHVZZ010000610.1:0-2084 GCA_027323785.1 Acidobacterium sp.
GCGAGCAACTGGCGGCGCTGGAAACGGCGGAATGGACGCATGAGGCGATCGAAATTGCGCTGAAGCAGCTGGGCGAGGCGAAGAGCTGGTCGGTGAAGGAGAACTTTATGCTGCTGCGGGCGGTTCTGACCGGCAGCACGATGAGCCCGCCGCTGGTGGAGAGCATGATCGTCTTCGGCAAGGCGCGGACGCTGGACCGGCTGCGCCGCTTTCTGGATGCGCAGAAAAAGGAAGCGCAGAAGAAGCCGGCGGCGGAAAAGAAGCAGCCGCAGGCCTGAATGTGCAGCTGCGTTTGCGTCATCTCGTCCGCCTACAATGGTTGGCACCGATGAGAACCGGCTGTCTGTTCGCTCTGCTGTTCTGCCTGGCCGCGACTGGCGCGGAAGCCCATAGTCAAAACGCGGGCACGCCCGCCACGCCCACGCTGAACGTGCGGTCGAATCTGGTGGAAGTGCCGGTGCTGGTGAAGACCAAAAAGGGGCAGGTGGTCTTTGCGCTGAGGGACCGGGATTTCGCGCTGACCGACGACGGAGTGCCGCAGCATACGCGGCTGATTCCCTATACGGATTCGCAGCCGCTGGCGCTGGCGGTTGTGGTGGAGACGGGCGGGGACGGGGCGGATTATCTGGCGGATTACCGGAGTCTGGGAGCGATCATCGACAATTTCATCGGAGGGGTGCAGCACCGGGTGGCGCTGGTTGGTTTTGGTGAAGCGCCGCACCTGCTGGTGCCGTTTACGCCGGACAGCAACCGGGTGGAAGATGCGCTGGCGAGTCTGCGGCCGGGCGGGCAGGGCGCGTCGATTCTGGACAGCGTGGCCTTTGCGGTGGCGCTGCTGCGGTCGCAGCCTCCGCAATACCGGCGGGCGATTTTGCTGCTGAGCGAGACGATCGATCAGGGGAGCATGACGAGCCTGGGGCAGGCGCTGCGGATGATCAGCGACACGAACACGACCATGTACAGCTTTGCGTTCTCGAGCACGCGCTCGGCGGTGGGGCACGAGATGGCGAATTTCAACAGCAGCGATCCGGGACCGGCGCATGGATGCCTGAGCCGTCAGGGGGCGGGCGCCGAATATCAGGGGCATTACGGCAAGCAGGTGATGAACTGCATCAGCGAGCTGGCGCCTCCGCTGCGGCTGGCGACGATGGCCTTTCTCTCAGCGCGCGATTCCCTGCGCCGGGACACGGCGAAATCGGTGGCGCGGCTGACGGGGGGCGAGTTTTTCCATTTTCGGAATGCGAAGACGCTGCAGAACCAGATGATTGCCGCGGCCAGCGATGTGCACAACTACTACGTGCTGAGCTTCACGCCCACTGCGCCGACGCCTGGTCCGCACGTGCTGCACGTGAGTTTGCCGGGGCGTCCGAAACTGCGGATCCAGTTCCGAAGCGAATACTGGATGGATACGGAACCGCAGTAGTCCGCCACCGCGCCGGCAGAAAGGGAAAAGCCCCGGGGATGCCGGGGCTTTTCGTTTTCCGATGCCGGAGGAAATCCTCCCGACTTACATCTGGGCGTATTCCATCTCCTCGGGCTCATCTTCCAGTCCATGCCGGCGGAGCAGGTTCGGCAGGTTCTGGGAGAAGGCGCTGCGCGGCATGACCATATCGCAGCCGGCTTCGACGGCCTTGGCTTTGAGGTCGCCCTGCAGGTGCGAGAGAAAGCCGATGACCGAGGTGCCGCGCTTCAGCTTCGATTTGATTTTTGGAATCAAGGTGAGCGGCTTGGCGGCGGCATTGTTGAGGTCGAAGACGATGAGCGAGGGGCGTTCGTCCTCGGGAGCGTCGATGATGCGGGCCAGGGTCTCCGGTTGATTCTTGACGAAGGCGACCTTGATGCCGAGCTTCCGCGCCGTCTCATTGATCTTGGCGAAGAAGAACAGGTCTTCAATGAAGAAGAGGATGCGGGTCGGAGCGTCTTCGCGAATGGGCGGCGGAGGGGCATCCCATGAGCTGGAATCCATATAGCTGTTGCCGTTCACGTTGCCGTTGCGGAACTCGATGGTCGAGGGCGGGGCATCGGCGACATTACCGTTGGCAGCGCGATAGCTGTGGTCCATGGGGCCGACGAACACTTTGGGA
>DAHVZZ010000034.1:0-2317 GCA_027323785.1 Acidobacterium sp.
GGATCGCCCGGCCCGTTCGACAGGAAGACGCCATTCGGCTTCAGCGCCAGCACGTCCTCGGCTGAAGTTTGCGCCGGGACCACCGTCACCCGGCAGCCTTCCTTCCGGAGCATGTGGAGGATGTTCTTCTTGATGCCAAAATCGTAGGCGACGACATGCTTGTCCGCCGGTGCGATCACCGGGTCAACGCCCGGATTCAGCGGATCGCCTCCATCCACCTCGTACTCATAGCGGTCTTTGGTGGAAACCACTTTGGCCAGGTCGGTCCCCTCCATTTTGCGAATGGAGCGGGCCCTTTCCACCAGCACATCGGGGTTGGTTTCCAGCGTGGAGAGGACGCCGCGCATCACTCCCTTGCTCCGCAAGTGGCGGACCAGGGCGCGCGTGTCGATTTCGGAAATGACGGGTACCTTCCAGCGCTCCAGGTACTCGTCGGCAACCTGCTGCGAACGCCAGTTGGAGCTGATGGGAGAGAATTCGCGGGTAACAAGGCCTTCAATGAAGGGCCTGGCGGCTTCATTGTCGGCGGAATTCGTGCCGTAATTACCAATCTGCGGATTGGTCAGCACGACAATCTGTCCGGCGTACGAGGGATCCGTGAAGATTTCCTGGTATCCGGTCAGCGAGGTATTAAAAACGACTTCTCCGCGGCATTCGACCTGGGCGCCGTAGCCTTCGCCCCGAAAAATGCGCCCGTCTTCGAGCGCAAGAATTGCCTGCATGGACACTCCATAGAGTGGATTCTTCTGATTTTATCAGGGAGTGGCAGGCTGGATACCCAGACGCGAAAATTTTCCCCCTCGAAAAGAAAGACGCCCGCCGAAGCGGGCGCTCTCCCGGTTTCAGGGCCTGTCACCTCTGCTGCGGCTGCGAATGTTCCTGCTCCTGCTGTTCCTGCTTTTGCAGCTCCTGTTTCTGCGTCGGCTGAATCACCTCCGGCTCGGCTGCCGCCGGCTGAATGCCCGGAATCACGGGCGGCGTGGTGATCTGCCCGGTCGCCGCATTCACGATGGAGATTCCGTAGCGATCCAGAGTTTCGCCGAGAGTTTCCTCAAGAGCGGCGCGGTCTGTGGCGTAGCGCGCGCGGGCGGCGATCACCTGGGCTTCGGCGGCGGAGAGGTTGCTCTGCTGCAGCAGGACATTGGCCGTCGTGGAAGCGCCGAGATGCAGCTTTTTGATTTCGGCCGCGACACTCTGCCGATTGTAGTTCTCGCTGGCCACGGCGGCTTTGACTGCCGCGCGGTCGTTGGTGAGGGCGTACTGCTCGCTGGTGACGTTCATCCGGATCTGAATGTAGAGCTGCTGGAGCGCCATTTCCGCCTTGCGATATTCAAGCTGCGAGCGTTCCTCGTCCGCCTGCGCGGGACGGTTGCGAATCGGAATATTCAGGTTGAAAGCGACACCTTTATTGGGACCGCTGCTGTTCACGAGATTGCCTAGCACCGTGCCCAGCCCCGAGGAGGGCAGCAGGCCGCAAATGGACGGGGGAAAGAACGAGTTCTTCCCCTTGCCGCAATAGGGACTTACCGGGCCGCCGATGCCTTCCGCGCCGTAAAAGCCCTCAACACTGAAGGCAGGCAGCAGCGCGTTCCTTTCGGCCTTCAGCGTGATCTGGTCGTTTTTCAGATTCAGAACGGCCTGCTCAATGGCCGGGCTGTTGGCTTCGGCTTCGCGCACAAGCTGATTGACGGACTGGTGCTCCTCGGGCATCTCCACGAGACTGACGCGATCAGTCGGAATTACCGGGGCATTCGCAAGCGTGGGATCGTCGAGGTTGCGGAAAATGGCCTGCTTCATCGCCATCTGCTGGTACTCGAGCTCGTTCTGCTCCGCGATGAGAGCCTGCTCGTCCGTGGCGACCTGGCTTTTCGCGTTCACGACATCGAGCGGGGCCATGCTGCCGACCTGCAACTCCTTCTCGTCATCCTTCTCGAGCGCAGTCGCCTGATCCAGGGTCCGCTGCTTGGACTGCACCTCTTCGTAGTCGCTCACCAGACCCCAGTAGATGTCCTCGACCTGGTTGATGGTGTAGAGAAGCTGCTCCCGGAAGGTGGAATCGGCAATGCGTCGGTCATTGATGGCCTGCACAATGAAACGGCGATTGATGCCCCATCCAAAGCCCTGGAGCAGATTCTGGGTGAGGGCGAAATTGAAACTGGACTGCAGAGTCGGACTAAATAGATTGAATGGGTTATCTGTTGTCAAACGCTGGTTGTCGAACGTCAACTGCATGTTCGTCCCCGTCGCGAAACCCTGCGTGTAGGTGAAGTTGTAGGTATTCGTGTTCTGGCTAATGGCAGGCAAACCGCCGGAAAAC
>DAHVZZ010000039.1:0-4206 GCA_027323785.1 Acidobacterium sp.
TGAGGCAACAACAAAACTTGGAGATCTTGAATTAAAAAAAGAAAATCTGGCACTTGCATTGGAATATTATCTAGAAAGCGCAAAGCGTTCACGAGAAGAAAATGAATTACGTATAAGATCTCAAACGCTTAATAAAATCTCAACGGTTTACCAAATGTTGAGTCAAAGAGATTCCAGTATTATTTATGCTGAACAAGCACTGGCAGAAGCAGAATTACTGTTCCAAAAAGTGACTATAATGGAAGCCGCCAATCAGCTGGCTGCACAACCAGTCACGCTCCAGTTAAAGTATCTTCAGACCCTCATCGACATCGGCGTGGAAAAGAACACGACCATCGTCTTCCCGCTTCCGATGGAACTGGTCTCACTGCTGGGCAAAGCTTTTGCCCCTGGACAGCCTCCAGCTAAAAACGATGAGGAGAAATAGCCCGTAAAGGGCCGGGAGTACCCATGAGGTTCGCAGAGAGCGAAGACGAAGTCGAGGAAATCCGCAGAAAAGCCGCGCGCACTCGATCCAGACGCGGCGACGAAGAAGACGGCCGGGAAATCACCCTGGGCGCCGGCTCCATGCTCGGCATCTTTTTCAGTCTTGTGCTCATCTGCGGACTCTTCTTCGGCCTGGGCTACTCGGTCGGCCGCGGCGGCGCGACGCCTGTCGTAACGCAGCCCGCGGAAACACCCGGCGCCCCGGTCGCCTCGAATCAGGGCAAACCATCGCCCGATCAGCTGACGGTTGCGCAGTCACCGGACGCGGCACTCAATCCGGCGGCCAATTTCGCAACGCCTGTTGCCGGGGGTACGACAGCCGCAACCGCCGCTCCGGGCCAGACTCCCGCCCCGACGGTAACTCCGGCGTCTCCTCAGTCCGCGAGCCCGGCCATGGCTCAGACCACGTCTTCAACCTCGGCACAAATGACCACGCCGTCTGCTGCCGCCCAGCCTGCTTCAGCTTCGCCGGCATCGACGACCGCCTTCAATCCGGTTCCTCTCCAGCGAAATGCTCCGTCGATCCAGCCCGCATCGGCTCCGGCTGGGCAGCAGCCCCTCAGCACCATCACTCCGCTCACCGGGACCTATATGGTGCAGATCGCCGCCGTCCGCATGCAGCAGGACGCCAATGTCCTCGTCACTGCCCTGGAAAACCGCGGCTACAAAGTGACCATCCGCCGCGAGCAGGATAACCTTCTCCACGTTCAGGTCGGCCCTTTTATGACTCGCACTCAGGCCATGGCCATGCGTTCCCGGCTGCTCGCGGATGGCTACAACGCCATCGTTAAGCCGTAGCCGCCGGCCCCCGCATCCACTCCGGCAAACCTGCAGCAATTGCCTCGCGCGCCGCGCGCATAAGCTCCTCCCGTGAGGCAAAGTCCCCAGGGAACAGCGGCGCATGGAATGTCACGTGCGCCGTCCCCGGAAAGATCTTCAGGCTTCCCTTCTTCATCATCGTCTCGGTCCCGTAAATCGAAATTGGAACCACCGGCGCGCCGCTCTCCATCGACAAATAGAACGGCCCCTTCTTGAAGGCCTGCAGCCGCCCATCCCGCGAACGGGTTCCCTCCACAAACGAGAGCACATGAATACCCGCGGCTAGAACGCTCCGTGCCGCCGCAACGCTTTCCATCGCGCTTTCCACGCGCCGGTCCCGATCCACAGGGATAAACTTTGCCAGCCCCATGGCATAGCCCAGCACCGGAATCCTCATCAGCGACCGCTTGAGAAATACAGCGGTATGCCCCGGCAAAAGCGGATACAGAATCGGTGGATCGAGGTTCGAGATGTGGTTAGGCAGGAAGATGTACTGCTGTCCGCGCACGGGCGGCTGCTCCCAAACCACCTGCATGCGGATACCCGCCACCCACAGCCCGGCCCGCGTGATCGATACACCCAGCCAGTGGAGCAGCGCAACATTCCTGGTCGCCAGTGTCCACGGAATCCCGATCACCGCACCGGGGATGCCCAGCACGGTCCAGGTGGAAAAAAGCAGAATCGCGGCAAGCATCGGTCAGTCTCCCGCGGCCCTTCCACGGAGCGCCGCGGGCAGCTTTTCGTAAATGCCGTCAAAGCCCCCGTTGGACAAAATCGCCACCACATCCCCGGCGGCCAGTCGCGGCGTCAGATTCGCAACGATCGCTTCCGCATCCGGAAACAGTGCGGCATCGTGCCCGCCCTGGCGCAGCGCCGCCACGACGTTCTCCGGCTGCAGCCGCTCCTGCTCCGGAATCTTCTCCGAATGAAATACCCCTGCCAGCACCACAGCATCGGCAGTCGTCAGGCTCTCCACCAGCTCCCGCTCGAACACATTGCGCCGCAGCGTGTTTGAGCGCGGCTCCAGCACGGCCCACAGCCGGCGTCCCGGCCACGCCGCCCGCAGCGCGCGCAGCGTCTCGCGAATCGCCGTGGGATGATGCGCGAAGTCGTCGATGATCGTGATCCCGTTCACCTCAGCGCGCACCTCAAGCCTGCGTCGCACACTCCTGAAGCTCGCCAGAGCCTCCACGATCGACTCAACGGCCACGCCCTGACCCGCCGCCAGAGCCGCCGCCGCCGTGGCGTTCAGCGCATTGTGTTCGCCGGCCATCGGCAGCATCAGCTCCGCCCATTCTCTGCCCTGTCGCAGCACCCGCCAGCGGCTGGAGCCGCCCTCGAAGCGCAGGTCCTCGATCCGCCACGCCGACTCTTCCCCAAATCCGTAACGCTCCACGGCACACATCGCGCCCTTCACGCATTGCGTCACGTTGAGAGCCGCGTCGAATGCCACAATCCGTCCACGCGCCGGCACCAGGTTCACCAGCCGCCTGAACGCCGTCTTCACCGCCTCCAGATCGCGGTAAATATCCGCGTGGTCAAATTCCCCGTGCGTCAGAATCAGCGCATCGGGGAAATAGTGCATGAATTTGGGACCCTTATCGAAAAAGGCCGTATCGTACTCGTCCCCTTCAATAATGAACGGCCGCCCCTCGCGTACCTGAAAACTGGTCCCGAAATTTTCCGCCACACCGCCGATCAGAAACGACGGCGCCAGTTCCGCCTGCCTGCGCGCCGCCACTTCATAAATCCATGCCAGCATACTGGTCGTGGTCGTTTTGCCGTGCGTGCCCGCCACCACCAGCGACTCGTGGCCGCGGATAAACTCCTCATGCATCAGCGCGGCCAGCGAGGTGAACGGAATCCGCTCGTTCAGCACATGCTCCAGCTCTACATTGCCGCGCGAAATCGCATTCCCTACCACCACCAGGTCCGGCGCGGGCTCCAGGTTCGACGCCGCAAATGGTTCCGCAACGCGAATCCCCAGCTCGCGCAGCAGTTCCGACATCGGCGGATACGCCGCCTGATCGGAACCCGTCACCCGATACCCCTTCCGCTGCAGCAATCCAGCGAGCGACGCCATCGCCGTGCCGCATATCCCAATCAGATGAATGTGTCTCTTATCCGGCATGGTCAACGGGCGCTACAGCCGCCTCCAGATACTGTAACTGTATTTGCTCTCTTTCCAGAATCAGCTCGGCCTCGATCCCCATCGGCAGCGTCACATTGCCGCCGGATACATGCCCCGAACGCAGCCCCATCGCAATCGGCACATCAAAGGGCTCCAGCACGCGCAGAATCACCTCTTCCAGCAGATGCGGATCCGCGTCCGGAGAGACGCATTCCTTCATCTCGCCAAAAATGAATCCCCTCACCCTCTCGAACTTCCCCGCCAGGATCATCTGCCGCAACAGCCGATCCACCTGATACGGCTTCACGCCAACATCTTCCAGAAACAGCAGCTTTCCTTCTGTTTGCGGAGCAAACCTCGTTCCCAGCGATGCCGCCAGGATCGTCAGGCACCCGCCATACATCGTCCCGCGGGCGCTCCCCGGACGCAGCACGCGCATTCCATGCTCCACTCCGGCCTGCACCAGTCCGCCGCTCAGAGCCGCGCGAAAGCTGTCGAGGTCCACGCCGTTCTCCACCGAGAAATCCGCCGCCGTCATCGGCCCATGGAACGCCACCAGCCCCGTCTGATCCAGCATCCACATCTGCATCGTGGTCAGATCGCTGTAGGCAAAGAAGGCCTTCGGATGCCCGCCGATCAGCTCCAGGTCCAGATCATCCAGCAGATAATTTGATCCGTAACCGCCACGCGTACACATCACCGCTGCCGCGGCCGGGTCGGCAAACGCTCCCTGCATGTCCGCGAGCCGCTCCTCCGCCGTGCCGGAAAAA
>DAHVZZ010000040.1:0-5325 GCA_027323785.1 Acidobacterium sp.
CTGGGTCGAGCAGTACCGCCGCTCCGCCTTCAGCTTCGACTCCCAGTCCGTCCGCCCCTACTTCCCCTACCAGCGCGTCCAGGCCGGCGTCCTCGCCACCGCCGAAAAGCTCTTCCAGGTAAAGTTCCGCCCCATCCAGGACGCCCAGGTCTGGAATCCCGCCGTCACCGCCTGGGAAGTCTGGGACGGAGCCGAGCTGGCCGGCCGCTTCTACCTCGACATGCATCCCCGCGAAGGCAAGGACAAGTGGTTCTCCGCCCATCCGCTCGTTCCCGGGGTTGAAGGCCGCCAGCTGCCGGAAGCCGCCCTCATCTGCAACTTCCCTGAGCCGAAGCAGGGCAATCCCGGCCTGCTCCAGTATTCCGATGTCGTCACCTTCTTCCACGAATTCGGCCACCTCATGCACGCTCTGCTCGGCGGACGCCAGCGCTGGGCCGGCGTCAGCGGCATCGCCACGGAAGGCGACTTCGTCGAAGTTCCATCGCAGATGCTGGAGGAGTTCTTCCGCGATCCCCGGCTGCTGGCGACGTTTGCCCATCATTTCGAGACGGATGAGCCCATCCCCGCCGAGCTGGTCCTGCGCATGAACCGCGCGGGAGCCTTTGGCCGCGCCGACTGGGTCCGGACCCAGCTCTTCTACACTACCTTCTCGCTGGAAACCCATCGGCTCGATCCAGCCAGCCTTCATCCCGCGACCCTCATGCGCGGCCTCTACGAGCGCTTTCTGCCCTATACGTGGGTCCACGGCAGCCGCATGTACGCCAGCTTCACCCACCTGATGGGTTATTCCTCGAACTACTACACCTATCTGTATGACAAGGTCATCGCGCTGGACTTCTTCAGCCAGTTCCCCCGTCATGATTTGCTGGAATCTTCCGTGGCGATGAAGTACCGCCGCACCGTGCTGGAGCCAGGCGGATCGGTCCCCGGCCGCGAGATCGTTCAACATTTCCTCGGCCGCAGCCAGTCGATGGACGCCTTCACACACTGGATGGACGAGGAGTTTCGGCCCATGGCCGCAGCTTACGAGTAGCTGGCGGGCGGAACGTCGCCCTCAGCCGCTGAACGGCGTGCTTCCCACCATTCCGCTGTGGGGACGCCCGCGGAGGAACGTCTCCACCACCTCACCCTTCGGCGAGAACACGGCGATATCCGCCGAGCGTCCCACCGCCAGCGAACCCAGTTCGCCGTGCAAGCCGGTCATGCGTGCCGGATTGCGCGTCGCCAGCGCCACGGCTTCGGCAAATTCCGCTCCGGTAAACTCCGCGTAATTCGTCACAGCCCGATCGAGCGTCAGCGTGCTGCCGGCGAGTGTGTCCTCGCCAATCACGCAGCGGCCATTCTTCACGTTGACCTCCAGCTCGCCCAGCCGATAGGTGCCGTCCGACATGCCCGTCCCGGCCATGGCATCGGTGACCAGAAGCGCGCGATCCGGTCCCTTGGCGCGGCGGAAGACGCGGATCGCCGCCGGATCGACGTGCAGGCCATCGCAGATGATCTCGGCGTACAGCCGGTCGTTGCCGAGCACCTCGGCCACGATGCCGGGATCGCGGTGGTCAAATCGCCGCATCGCGTTGAAGGTGTGAGTTGCGGAAACCGCGCCGGCAAGAACTCCCCGGTGGGCCGCCGCGGTATCGGCATCGCTGTGGCCGAGGCTGACGCGAACTCCCAGCCGGGTGGCGTGTGCGATCGTCTCCTCCGCACTGGGCAGTTCCGGAGCGATCGTCATCAGCCGAATGTGACCTTCCGAGGCTTGCCACATCCGGTCAAACAGCGCGACGGAGGGCGTTAAAAGCTGGCTTTCGGCATGGGCTCCGCGCTTGTGCGGCGCCAGGAATGGGCCCTCCAGGTGGATGCCCTTCGGACGCGCGCCGTCCGGAGGTTTGTGCAGCAGTCCTGCCAGCCGGCTGAGCGAATGCAGCAGCGAATCCAGCGGCGCGGTGACCGTGGTTGCCAGGTAGGCGCCCACGCCGCGCTGCGCCAGAAATGTACCGATGTGGCCCAGCGCGGAGGCGGTCGCCTCCATCACATCGTGGCCGTTGCTGCCGTGAATATGGACATCGAACAGGGCCGGAGCGAGCGTGGCCCCGGGAAAGTCGATGTGGCGGCCGGTTGGCAGTTCGGTGTCATCCAGGGAGGCGATGGCAATGAGCAGACCGTCCTCGATGATGACAGCCGGACGCTCCAGGATTTGGTCGGGCGTCAGGAGCCGATTTGCGGTGAGAATCGTTCGCATGGACTCACCAGATTACAGCCAGATTGGATTCAGGGTGTGGTGGCCGGTGGCGGAACAGCGACGCCATGGGCCTTGTGTGCGTGGCGGGCGATGCGCGCCCGGCCATGATTCGGCGGAACGGCTGTGTGGCCGCGGCTGATCGTATTGGGCGGCACGGGGGTGGACGCCGGAGCGGCCGGATGAACCGCCGAGGCGGTTCCGAATCCGGAGCGCGGCAAATGAAGCACGGGCGGCGCTACAGCGGGCCGCGCTGCATTGGCAACCGGCTGACGAACGGAGCCTCCGATGACGACCGCGCAAACCAAACCGACAGAGGCGAAGCCCAGAACAGGAAAAACAAAACGAGGAACCCGACGTTGTAACCCCGGTAGCGGTAATCCGAGCCCGGAATCGGCCTCTCCGTTGATACGGGCAGCGGCCACCCGGGTCAGAATACGGCCCTCCAGCCCGATTTCCGGCACAGCGGTGCCGATACTCTTCAGCGCTTCTTCGATTCGGCGGGCAGTCTCCTCTCCCGGTGGGGAGACACGTTCCTGGGGAGTAAGTTTGCGGTTCATCGAGAGATTCCTTCCTTCTCGAGGAGAACAGACAGCTGTTTGCGCGCCCGGAAGATGCGGGAACGGATGGAGGATTCAGTGGTGCCGAGGGTTGCTGCAATCTCCGCGGTGGTCAGCTCCTGAACGGCGGAAAGCAGGAGGGCTTCGCGCTCAGGGCGCGGAAGGCGATCGACGAGAGCAAGAATGCGGCCCTGCTCCTGCGCGGAAATGGCCGAATCGTCAGCAGCGCGGTCAGCTGAGGGAAGCGAGCGGGCGTGATCGGCCAAATCCTCGTTTTCGGGACGGGTTTTGGCGCGCCGCTTTCGATCCAGCACGATATTCCAGACAATTCGTACCAGCCACACGCGGTAATCGCGGATATCAGAGAGACGGGACTCATGTTTGAGGACACGGAGGAACGTTTCCTGGACCGCGTCTTCAGCTTCGGCAGCATTGCGCGTGACCGAAAAGGCGACACGGTAGAGGGCCGTCGAATATTCCGCCACTAGCTGGGCAATCGTCTGGCTCGTATCCACAGGCTTCGCAAGAGCAGGCGACATCCAGCCGGTGAGCTGGCCTTCCATGGAACTCATTGGGCCTCCTCCAGCCGGGCTTGGTACCTCTGCTCTAAAGACGGAGGATATCGCGTTTTCGCTCATGGGGGAGCGCCGCGCCCCAAAGATCCCAATGAGAGGGAAAATAGAAATCGGGCTCAGCGGGGGAGCAGAACGACTCCAGGGCAAAGCGGCATCGAAATCGGAGCGTCCCCGGACTGAAGCTGTCTGGGCACAATCCTTCCGGAAAATGGACAGATGAGGCGACAGGCCTGGTTTGAGATTCACGACAGCGCGTGGTTCCCGGCGAAGCTGCGGGACCTGGTGACGGAAGGGCTGGAGAAAGTGTGGGAGGCGAACCACACCTACCGGCCCATTACCGGACGGCTCCGGCGGGCCCTGCGGCAGTCGCGGACCCAGCAGGTAGTGGATCTGTGTTCGGGCGGCGGTGGCCCCTGGCTCGGTCTCCTCAGGGACATTGCCGATGGGCGCAGGCTGCAGGTGTGCCTGACGGATCTGTATCCGAATGCGCAGTTGATGAAGAGGGTGGCCGGAACGGGCAACGGCATTCAGGCTTATGGAGAGCCCGTCGATGCCAAGCGGATTCCGGAAAAGTTGCGCGGATTCCGGACCATGTTCTCCTCGCTGCATCATTTCGATCCCGACGAGGCTCGGGCGATCCTGGCCGACGCTTTCCAGAAAAGGGAAGGGATCGGGGTCTTCGAAGCGGCGCGGCCGAAGCTGAAGACCGTCCTGCTGGTAACAGGCGTGCCCCTTCTGGCGCTGAAGGCAGCGTTGCAACAGCGGCCATTCCGGCGGAGGCTCTTCTTTTGGAGCTGGATCGTTCCCGTGGTGCCGACGGTGCTTTGGCTCGATGGGGTGTTGTCGTGCCTGCGGAGCTATTCCGAAGCGGACATGCGGGAGCTGATCGCAGAACTGAAGGCTCCGGACTATGCCTGGGAAGTTGGGATCGACTGCGGCGGGTTGGTGGAGATTCAGTATTTGGTCGGCGTTCCTGTTGATCCGGCGCGGATCGACCCCGGATCGACATAAACTCCGAAACCGCAGGCGGGGGACGCTGCCATGCCGTCCCCCGTGCCCGTGGATCAGCACCCGGTCAGGACGCCTTCTTTTCCCGCATCATTTTGTCCGCCTTCAACCTGGACCGTGCTCCGTCCAGGTACTCGCCAACGGGCGTAGAATCCACCGGCGACGTCGTTTCCGTTCCTGGTTCCGGATCGTATGCCACCGTGTGCAGTCCGTCTCCGCCCTCGGCGCGGGGACGCACAACATGCAGACCATGGCCATTGTTCCATGGGCCTTCGTGGTCCTTGCCCTGCTCGCCTTCGCCGGTCGATGCATTCACAAACTGATCCACCAGAACCGGAGTTGGCCGAATCGTTCCGATTGAAAATGGCGGCTTCTCCATGCTCTCGAGGGCTGCGCTGAAGGCGCGCATATGCGTGATCTCCCGGGTCATTAGAAACTGCAGTGCCTGCCGCGAGCCAACGTCCCGGGTAAACCCGATCAGCCGTTCGTAGACGATCTTGGCTCGCGCCTCGGCGGCCACGTTGCTGCGCAGATCGACTGCCAGATCGCCGGTAATCTTCAGGTAATTTGCCGTCCATGCATTACCCATTGAGTCGAACAGCGATACGCCGGCGCCTCCGGCGACCGCAATCAGCGGATCGGCGTCCGCTGCGTCGCGGCTTTCCTTCATCGGCTTCAGGTGCATTCGGGCCAGAGCTCCGACCACCTCCAGGTGGCTCAGTTCTTCCGTTCCGATGTCCATCAGCAGGTCCCTGCGTGCGTCGTCCTCGCAGTTCAGGCCCTGCACGGAATATTGCATGGCTGCGGCCAGCTCGCCGTTAGCGCCGCCAAACTGCTCCAGCAGCATCCTGCCAAATCGGGGATCGGGCTCCCCAACATTGACGGTGTACATCAGCTTCTTGATGTGGTGATACATAACTCTCCTTGTTTCTGCGAAAGCGGGTTCTCG
>DAHVZZ010000043.1:0-4567 GCA_027323785.1 Acidobacterium sp.
CGGCGCAGGCAACCGCAAAACGGGACGGCAGCAATTCGGTCCCCTTCGCAGGCAGTGGAGCACAAGGGAGCGGCATGGCATTAGTTCCGATGGTGATTGAGCAGACGAGCCGGGGCGAACGCGCCTACGACATTTACTCCCGTCTGCTGCGCGACAACATTATCTTTCTCGGTACGCCGATCGACGATCAGATTGCGAACCTGGTGATAGCGCAGTTACTATTTCTCTCTGGCGAAGACCCGGAGAAGGATATCCAGCTGTACATTAATTCGCCAGGGGGATCGATTACAGCGGGGCTGGCCATCTATGACACGATGCAGTTCATCCGCAACGATGTTGTGACGTACTGCATTGGGCAGGCGGCGAGCATGGGAGCATTTCTGCTGATGGCGGGCACGGCGGGCAAGCGGTTCGCGCTGCCGAATTCGCGGATTCTGATCCATCAGCCGTCGATGGGAGGTCTGGCGGGCCAGGCGACGGACATCGACATCCATGCGCGGGAGATTATTCGGATTCGCGAGATCACGAACCGGCTGATGGCGAAGCACACGGGGCAGAGCCTGGAGAAGATCGAGCGGGACGTGGAGCGGGACTTTATTATGAACGCTCCGCAGGCAAGGGAATACGGGATTATCGATGAAATTATCGATCGTCCGCGAGGCAACCAGTAACCAGGGAAAAGGGCGGGCCGCAGTAACACTATCGAGCAGTAACGCTGCCGAACCGTTGAAGGAGTAGCCGGAAATATGAAGACGCGTACGGGATCGGATGAAGCACTTCGCTGTTCGTTCTGCCACAAATCGCAGGACGCGGTGGCTAAGTTAATTTCTTCGCCAAGCGATTATCCGCGTGCTTATATCTGCGACGAATGTGTGGCGGTGTGCAATTCCATTTTGGAAGACGACCGCACGGAAGCAGCCACCGGGGCCGCGCCCACCCATTTGCCGAAACCGCAGGAAGTGAAGGCGTTTCTGGACGAGTATGTGATCGGCCAGGAGCAGACGAAGAAGAAGCTGGCGGTGGCGGTCTACAACCACTACAAGCGGGTGCAGATGAATCGCACGCGCGGCACGGATGTGGAGCTGGCCAAGTCCAACATTCTGCTGGTGGGACCGACGGGCAGCGGCAAGACGCTGCTGGCTCATACGCTGGCGAAGATGCTGGATGTGCCGTTCGCCATTGTGGACGCCACGACGCTGACCGAGGCCGGCTATGTGGGCGAGGATGTGGAGAACATCATTCTGAAGCTGCTGCAGGCGGCGGACGGGGATGTGGCGCGGGCGCAGACGGGGATCATCTACATCGACGAGATCGACAAGATCGGGCGGAAGGACGAGAATCCTTCGATCACCCGGGATGTTTCCGGCGAAGGCGTGCAGCAGGCGCTGCTGAAGATACTGGAAGGGACGGTGGCGAACGTGCCTCCGCAGGGAGGGCGCAAGCATCCGCACCAGGAGTTCACGCCGGTGGACACGACGAACATACTGTTCATCTGCGGAGGCGCATTTGTTGGGCTGGAGCGGGTGGTGGCGCGGCGCGTGGGCAAGAAGGCGCTGGGCTTCAAGGCGCTTTCCGAGAAGGAAATCGAGCCGGGCGGGGGAGTGATCCGCGCGCAGCGGGATACGGAGCTGCTGCGGCAGTCGGAGCCACAGGATCTGATCAAGTTCGGGCTGATTCCGGAGTTTGTAGGACGGCTGCCGGTGATCGGCATTCTGGATGAGCTGGACGAGGCGGCACTGGTGGAGATTCTGACCAAGCCGCGGAACGCGATCCTGAAGCAGTACCAGAAGCTGTTCGACTATGAAGGTGTGAAGCTTGGGTTTACGGAAGATGCCACCCGGGCAATCGCTCAGGAAGCGCTGCTGAGAAAAGTGGGAGCGCGCGGGCTGCGCATGATCCTTGAGGAACTGATGCTGGATCTGATGTATCACCTTCCGAGCAACAAGAAGGTCAAAGAGATGGAGATTGAGGCGGAGATGGTCCGGAACCGCAATCTCTCCATGATGTTGCTGGACAAGGCTGGATAGCACCGACAGCACCTCACATTCTGAAATCGGTACGATCTCTTCCCCGGAAGCCGCAGCGGCTTCCGGGATGCGTTACTCTTTCTTTAAGAGCGCGCTCCCCTGTCGATACCGCAAGCGGCAGCCGCGAAAGGAACCTTGTGAGCCAATCCTCCAAAGAGAACCGGGAACGGAACGATCTTCGCAAGCTTCCCATGATGCCCATTCGGGACATGGTGATATTCCCCTACATGATGACGCCGTTCGTGGTGGGCCGCGAGTCGAGTGTGCGGGCGCTGGAAGAAGCACTGAACGGAGAGCGCAAGATCTTTCTGGCGACGCAGCACGACGCGCGGGTGGACGAGCCGCGTCCGGACGAGATCTTCGAAGTCGGGACGGTCGGGAATATCGTGCAGAGCGTCCGCATGCCGGACGGAAACATTAAAGTGCTGGTTGAGGGAGTGGAGCGGGCCCGAGCGGTGGAGATCAGCGATGCGGACGGGTTCTTCGTGGCCACGGTGAAGATGGCCAAGCCGACGGAGGAGGCCACGCCGCAGGTGGAGCAGCTGGTGCAGCGGGTGACATCGCTGTTCGAGCAGTACGTGAAGCTGCAGCAGTCGCTGAATGTGGAGACGGTGGCGGCGGCGATCCGCACGGATGAGCCGGCGCGGCTGGCGGATACGATTGCGGCGAATCTGCAGCTGGAGGTTCCGGACAAGCAGGAGCTGCTGGATATTTTCGATCTGTCGGACCGGCTGCTGAAGATTGCCGATGTGCTCGATATCGAGATTGAGAAGCTGAACATGGACCGCAGCATCCAGTCGCGAGTGAAGCGGCAGATGGAGCGGGCACAGAAAGAGTATTACCTCAACGAGAAGATTAAGGCGATCCAGAAGGAGCTGGGGCGCGGCGAGAAGAGCGAATTCGACGAGCTGCGGAAGAAGATCGAGACGGCGGGCATGCCGAAGGATGTGCTGGAGAAGGCGGTCCAGGAGCTGAAGAAGCTGGAGGCGATGCCGCCGATGTCGGCGGAGTCGACGGTGTCGCGGAACTATCTGGACTGGCTGCTGGCCGTGCCGTGGAAGAAGAAGTCGAAGGAGACGCGGAGCATCGACCATGCCGAGAAGGTGCTGAACGAGGACCACTACGGGCTGGAGAAGATCAAGGAGCGGATTCTGGAGTTTCTGGCGGTACGCCAACTGGTGAAGAATCCGAAGGGATCGATTTTGTGCTTCGTCGGGCCTCCGGGCGTGGGCAAGACGTCGCTGGGGATGTCGATTGCGAAGGCGACGGGGCGGAAATTCGTGCGGATGTCGCTGGGCGGCGTGCGCGACGAGGCGGAGATTCGCGGGCACCGGAGGACGTATATCGGGGCGCTGCCGGGGCAGATCATCCAGTCGATGAAGAAGGCGGGAACGCGGAACCCGGTGTTCATGCTGGACGAAGTGGACAAGATGGCATCGGACTTCCGGGGCGATCCGGCATCGGCGCTGCTGGAGGTTCTGGATCCGGAGCAGAACACGAGTTTTCAGGACCATTATCTGGATGTGGAGTACGACCTGTCGCAGGTGCTGTTCGTGGCGACGGCGAATGTGCTGCACACGATTCCGGCACCGCTGCAGGACCGCATGGAGATTCTGCGGCTGCATGGATACACCGAGGCGGAAAAGCTGGAGATTGCCAAGCAGTATCTGCTGAAGAAGCAGCGGGAGAACACCGGACTGACGGAAAAGAACGTGACGTTCGCGGAGGGGGCGATCACGGAGATCATCCCCAGCTACACGCGCGAGGCCGGAGTGCGCAACCTGGAGCGTGAGATCGGGAACGTCTGCCGGAAGGTGGCGCGGCGGGTGGTGAAGCGCGGCGCGAAGCACCGGGAGAGCATCACGGCGGAAAACATCGCGGAGTTTCTGGGCGTGCCGAAGTTCCGGGATTCAGCGGTACACGAGCAGAACGAGATCGGGCTGGTGAACGGGCTGGCATGGACTGAAGTGGGCGGCAGCATTCTGCAGACGGAAGTGCAGGTGCTGGATGGCAAGGGGAAGCTGACGACGACGGGGCAGCTGGGCGACGTGATGCAGGAGTCGGCACAGGCGGCGCTGTCGTACGTGCGCAGCCGGTCGCATCATCTTGGCCTGCCGCGGGATTTCTATCGCAATGTGGACATCCACATTCACGTACCGGAGGGAGCGATTCCGAAGGACGGGCCTTCCGCGGGGATTACGCTGGCGACGGCGCTGGCCAGCGCGCTGGCGCGGATTCCGGTGCGGCGCGATCTGGCCATGACGGGCGAGGTGACGCTGCGCGGCAAGGTGCTGCCGATCGGCGGGCTGAAGGAAAAGCTGCTGGCGGCGCACCGGGCGGGTATCTTTGAGGCGATTCTGCCGGGGGACAACCGGAAGGATGTGCCGGATCTGCCGGAGAATCTGCGGAGCGCGATGAAGCTGCACTTTGTGGATTCGATGGACGAGGTGCTGAAGATCGCGCTCGAGGGTCCGCTGCCGGAGCTGCGCGAAGACACGCCGGGGGTTGTGGAGCCCGGGGTGCTGGGGCCGGCACCGGCT
>DAHVZZ010000048.1:0-2175 GCA_027323785.1 Acidobacterium sp.
ATCTCGCGTCTGCGGCTGCGCACCACTTCCGCCACCGACGCCGAATGGGATCTCGACTACGACGTGAAGGAAGGCAAAATCACCGGCAGCACCATCTTTGCCGGTTACCAGCGCGGCCAGTACCGCTTCCGCTTCGGCGACTCCTATGTGAATGTCCCGCTTGGTATCACGCCGCTGTCCACGGCGCGTCCGAAGAAGAGCACGCCCCCCGATCCGTCGACTCCCTTTAACCAGCTGCACATGTCGGCGATTTACGGCGCGTCCACCAAGCTGGGGTTCAGCACCGGCATGACCATGGTGTACGACCTGGTCCACCAGCAGATGCAGTATGGCGCGGCCCAGGGCAGCTACAACTGGAACTGCTGCGGCCTGATGTTCCAGTATCGGCGTTTCTCGCTGGGCTCGATTCGCGACGATACCGAGTACTTCTACGGCATCAACCTGGCCGGGATCGGCGCCATTGGTGACCTGGCCCGGCGGGTCAGCCTGTATTGAGCCGGGCAGGAACTGCGATAATAAAGCGCAGTATTCCACAGAGGATGGCTTCAGGGCCAAAAGGCGGATTTTCTTGTTCAGACGGATTCTTATTCCCTGCTGCGCTCTGCTGATCGCGGCCAGCGCGTGCATGGCACAAAAACCCGCGCCGGCTTCCGGCGCCATCGGCAGCACCCCCAATCGAAGGCTGGCACGGAAGATCTCCATCATGATCCGCTCCGAGCTGAGCGTTCCGCCGGAGTACAGCGTGAAGATCGGCGCGCGGCAGAAGAGCGCGGTCGAGGGCTATGACTCCATTCCGGTGACCTTCTCTCTGCCCAATGAGCCGAAGCGCAGCCAGACGGTGATGTTCCTGCTCTCGAAGGATGGAAACACGCTGGCGCGGCTCTCCAAATGGGATATCGGCCCCGATCCGCAGGTGCTGCTGCCTACGGCCGGGCGTCCGGTGCGCGGCAATCCCTATGCAAAGGTCACCATCGTCAATTTCGACGATCTGGAGTGCCCCTTCTGCGCCCGCATGCACGCGGAGTTCTTCCCCAGCACCATGGAGCACTACAAGGGCCTGGTCAAATTCATCTACGTGGACTTTCCGCTGACCCAGATCCATCCCTGGGCCATGCACGCGGCGGTGGATGCCGATTGCCTGGCCGCCCAAAGCCCAAAGGCGTACTGGGATTTCGTGGATTACGTGCATACCCACGGGGAAGTCATCAGCGGGCCGGACAACGACCCCGCGAAGGCCGGCGAGCGACTGGACAAACTTACCGAGCAGAATGGTACAAAGTACAAGCTGGATGCGGCGAAGCTGAGTGGCTGCGTGGCCAAACAGGACAACAGCAAAATCCTGGCTGAGATGAAGGCCGGCGACAAGCTGGGGGTGGATGCCACGCCCACCTTCTTCGTGAACGGCGAACGCTGGGCCGGGGTGCTGCCGGAGCAGCAGTTGTGGATTATGATCGACCGCGCGTTGCGGGACCAGGGCATTACACCGCCTCCGGATTCGGCGCAGCCGCAATCCGCTTCAGCGGCCGGCAGTCAGGCTGCTGCGAATTAATTCTGTTGCGCGGAGCGAGGTCCGCATTATTCTGAATTCGACACGCCGTCCTCGATTCGCGGCGCTGGAGCAGGGGAGAAGACTTCTTGCCATCTCGATCGGTTTGGTCCCGCGCCTGGGGCGCACAGATTTTCACCCGCAGGTTAGGAATCGTCAGTCTTGCCGCCCTGACTCTGGTTGCCGTTTTCGGATGCCAGCGTCCGCATAAGGCGAATGTGCTGGCCACGGTGAACGGCAAGCCCATCTACCGCGCGGAAGTGGAGCGGCGGTACGAGGACAGCCTCGGAGACTCGCACCAGCAGCCCTCGAAGGTGCAGGCTTCCATCATGAAGCTGAACATCCTGCGGACCCTCATCGACGACGAGATCGTGATGCAGCAGGCGGCCAAACAGAACCTGGTGGCCTCCGACTCCGCGGTGATGGACAAGCTGAACCAGATCAAGGCGCCCTTCAGCAAAGAGCAGTTCCAGAAGCAGCTGGATTCCCAGCACATGACTCTGGCCGAGCTCAAGGAGAGGATTCGCCGCGGCCTGACCGAGCAAAAGCTCATCAACAAGGAAATCACCTCGCGCATCAACATCACCGATGCCGACATCACGAAGTTTTACAACGCACATCAGGTGGAG
>DAHVZZ010000072.1:0-1929 GCA_027323785.1 Acidobacterium sp.
GCCAGCGTGTCGTACTGGCTGCGGTGCGCTTCGTCCGTCATCACGATAATGTCGGAGCGGTCATTCAGCACCTCCGCCACCTGGAACTTCTGAATCAGCGTGAAGATGTAGCGGTGGTTGCCCTGCAGCAACTGGCGCAGATCCTTGCCGCTGTCCGCATGGCATACCTTGCTCTCGGCCTCGCTTACGGCTCCGCAGGCTTTGAAGGTTTTGGCAATCTGGTCGTCCAGCTCCACGCGGTCGGTCACAATTACAAAGGTCCAGTTGCCGTGCTGTCTGCGCAGAATCTTCTGCGCGAAAAACACCATCGAGTAGCTCTTGCCGCTGCCCTGCGTCTGCCAGAAGACGCCGCCGCGCCCGTGGCCCTGCTGCCGCGCCTGCAGCATGGAGGCCACCGCATTGTTCACGCCCAGCACCTGGTGGTTCTGGCCGATGATCTTGGCAATGCCTTCCTTCGCCTCAGAGAAGACGGTGAAGTTCTCCACCATGTCCAGCAGTCGCGCCTTGTCGCAGACGCCGCGCAGCATCACTTCCAGCGAGACGCGCCTCGGCTCATCCTCGCGCTCCACGCGCTTCCACTCAAAGAAGCGGCCCCAGTCCGCCGTCAGCGAGCCTACGCGGCTCTCGGTGCCGTTGGAGGCAATCAGAAAAGCATTCGGCCAGAAGAGCGCCGGAATCTGATCCTTATAATGCGTCAGGTTTTCGTCAAAGGCGGCGCGTGCCGGTACGCCGGGCTTCTTCAGCTCAATCACCACCAGTGGCAGGCCGTTTACAAACGCCACCAGGTCTGGCCGGCAGGTGTAGAGCGCGCCGGTCACGGTCAACTGATTCACCAGCAGAAAGTCATTGGCCTGCGGGTTCTGCCAGTCGATGACGCGCACGCGCTCCTGCTTTTGACCGCCGTGCTCGCCGTCGGCAAGGGAAACCAGCACGCCTTCCTTCAGCAGTTCGTACACCTCGCGATTGGCCGAGGGCAGCAGCATCGCGGAGCGATCGCGCGTCAGCTCGTCGATGGTCGTGGTGAGGGCTTCCGGCGGCAGGCCGGGATTCAGCTCTTCGAGCGCCGCCCGCAGACGCCGCACCAGCACCACTTCGCTTTTGGTTTCGCGGCCCAGCGTACCGCCCGCGCCAAAGGTCTCTTCCATCGCTGCCACCGTCTCCCAGCCCATCCAGCGAAACAGCTCGATGGCGGGCTGTTCGACCAGCAGGTTTTCTGAGTACGGGAGCGACATGGGTTAGTTTGCCTCCAGTTTGATCTGGCCGGAAAGCAGGCGCGGGAGGAGCAGATCGCGGGTGCGGCGGAGGTTTGCGGACTTTAGACCGAGCGTTGCTACTTCTCTCAGAAGAGGGCGAACGATCTCCTGAAAGCATTTCCGCAAACCGTCGGGTGGCACAACTCGTGATGTGTTGGCAATGTATTCGGTCCACTTGAAGTTGGAAATGCCGGTTGACTGGACCTGATATTGTTCAATCTCTCCCGATTCGTACGCCTCCAAAAAGGATAGGTAAAGCATCTCTGGGCCGCAGGCTGTCTGATCAGGTTGAATTCTTTTGCAGAAGCTCGCGCACATCACATCGTCACCGCCAAAAGCGGAGAGCAGCTCAGGCGTTATCAGCAACGTCCGTCCCACGGGTTGACCTTTGCTTCCTCCTGAAACCTCGAAAACAATATCCCCAGTTTGCAACCTACGGGATCGAAGATTGGAGGGTGTGTGATAGCGATATGGCACCGAGTCCACGTGAGCATTCCTTGCACCAGGTATATCGGTTCCGCGAATTACCCATGCTGGTTCCGTATGAGTATCATCGGCAACGTCCTTACCCCATCCTCCGCCAATCTGGTGCACCATCAGGCATTCCAGACTGCGAACTTCCCAGCCTTGCGGGATTTCGCCGAGGGGAGATGGGACGCGGGGATGGTTTTCGTGG
>DAHVZZ010000096.1:0-6699 GCA_027323785.1 Acidobacterium sp.
CGCGCGGGCGTTACAACGCGGCCGGACGGCCTGGATTTCTCCCCGGGCATCCAATGGCGGGTAAGGAGGTCGGCGGCGCGGCGAATGCCGACGCGGAGCTGTTTACCGGATCGGTATGGCTGTTTACGGAATGCAGCGCGGAGATGGCGGACGGCGCGCGGGCGCTGGCGGACGAGTGGCGCGGCTGGGTTGCGCAGTTCGGCTGCCGCACGGTGGATATGGACCCGAACCGTCACGACGAGCTGTGCGCGTGGATCAGCCATTTGCCGCAGTTTGTCTCGACGGCCATCTCGGCGCTGCTGGAAGACGAGTTTGCGGTGAACGCGGACCTGCTGCCGATCGGCGGACGGGCGCTGCGGGAGATGACCAGGCTGGGGGCCAGCCCGTTTTCGATGTGGCGCGATATCGCACATACCAATACGGAAGCCATTGCACATTCTTTACAGGCACTGGAGCAGCGAATCGCCCATTTGAGAGAGAATTTAAAGAGCCCGGAACTGCGGGAAGAGTTCGAGCGCGCCAACCGCTTCCGGGTTCGGGCCCCAGAAAAGAACCGGACATGAGGGCCGGCAAAACGTTGCCGGAAGGTTGCTTTTCCTTCATCCCGGAGACCATTCCCGCGCAAGCGGGTCCAACCAGTGAGCCCAGGCGATGCGCACGTCCAGGCTTCGGGCTATCTGCATTGAATCGGGAGAATTATTCTGTCCACCCAGGAATACAGAGATAGCGGCTGGGACACCGGAGTCCTGACCGCTGAACCAACGATTACTCCGGAAATCGATTATTCCCCAAAGATCAGCGAACGGGCACCGGTGCGGGTTGCAGCGTGGGCGCGGGAAGGTCTGGCGCTTCTGCTGCTGGTACCCGTGGTATTACTGGTCCACGGATATCACCCCTGGTCGGACGACGCGGCCATCTATATCGCCGGCCTGCGCGAGATGATCCATCCGTGGCTGTACGCGAACGATGCCGCGTTTGTGCTGTCTCATACCAAAGTCTCAGTATTTTCGCACGTTCTGGCGATCGTGGCGGAAGGATTCCATCTGCGGGTGGAATGGCTGGTGCTGGCCTCCTACCTGATATCGGCGTGGCTGTTTCTGTATGCGTCCCGCCGCCTGGCGACGCGGCTGTTCCAGGATGAGCTGGCGGGCTGGTTTGCGACGCTGATCGCGGCGGCGTGCTTCACCATGCCGGTGGCCGGAACGGCGATCTTCGTCATGGATCCGTATCTGACGGCACGGTCGTTTTCGACGCCATTCAGCATTCTGGCGGTGGTGGGGGTGCTGGACCGGAAGTGGAAATCGGCCGGGTTCTGGATCGTGATGACGGGGCTGATGCATCCGCAGATGGGCGCCTATCTGGCGGGATTCGTCACCATCCTGGCATTGGTGGACCGCGGACGGAACCGCACGGCGATCGGCGTCTCCGTGGGGGCCATCCTGGGCTGCGCCGTGATCTGGCTGGCGACACTGCATGCGCCGGTTACGGCGGCGGCTCGCGTGGCGGTTCTGAGCCGGACCTACTTCTTCCCCAGCCTGTGGCACTGGTACGAGTGGGTCGGGCTGGCGGCTCCTCTGCTTTTGATGGCAGTGGCATGGGCGAAATGCGAAAAGGGCTCGGCGGCGCGGAATATCTGCGCCACCTCGGTGCTGGTGGGAACGGCGGCCTGCATTGCGGCGTTCAGCCTGGTGCATCCGCAGGGTCCGTATTTTCTGGCGCGGGTGCAGCTGCTGCGGAGCTTTCAGCTGATTTACGTGCTGGGGGTGGTGCTGCTGGGCGGATTTCTGGGCCGAACCATCGTGCAGCGCTACCGGTGGACCGGGGTAGCCCTGTTTGCTGCCGCGGCCATGGGGATGTTCGTCGCCAGCCTGCAGATGTATCCGGGATCGACGCATCTGGAGCTGCCCGGCACGACTCCGGAGAACCCCTGGGGACAGGCGCTGAACTGGATTCGAGTGAATACCCCCCGGAACGCGATGTTCGCCATTAGTCCGACGCTGTTGTACAACCCGGCGGAAGACCTGCCGGGATTCCGTGCCATGGCGGAGCGCAGCGTGCTGGTGGACAACAAGGACGAGGGCGTGGCCTCCATCTTCCCGGATGTGGCCGGGGAATGGATGCGGCGCGCCAACGCCGAGGCCGGCCTGGACCAGATGAGCGAAGCTGAGCGCGTAGCCCGGCTGAAACCCTTCGGCGTCAGCTGGCTGCTGCTGCCTCCGGCGGTGGCTAAGTCGCTCTCCTGCCCGTACAGCAACAGCGAAGTCTCGGTGTGCCGCCTGACGCAGTAGGCGGCTCACCGGGGTGTGACGGACCGCACCGCCGCAAGTCAGAGGCCCAGCTATCCTGCCGGTAAGGGGGAGAGATGAGGAATATCGCTGTCCTGACGAGCGGCGGAGACGCGCCGGGCATGAACGCCGCGATCCGCGCGGTGGTGCGGACGGGCCTGTCGCACGGCCTGAATGTATGGGGCGTGTACCAGGGCTACTCCGGGCTGATTGAGGGGAACTTCAAACGGCTGGGCGCCCGGGACGTGGGCGGCATTATTCAGCGCGGCGGCACCATGCTGGGCTCCGCGCGCAGCACCGAATTCCAGACGGACGACGGACGCGAGCTGGCGATCCACCGCATGAAGGGCGCGGGAATCGAAGGGCTGATTGTGATTGGCGGGAACGGCTCGCAGAGCGGGTCGTACGCGCTGCACCAGATGGGTTTTCCAGTGGTGGGCGTGGCCTCCACCATCGATAACGACCTGTACGGATCGGATGTGACGATTGGCGTCGACACCGCGCTGAATGTCGCGCTGAACGCGATCGACAATCTGAAAGTGACGGCGGCCTCGCTGCGGCGCACCTTCTTTGTGGAAGTGATGGGGCGGAAGTGCGGCTATCTGGCGCTGATGTCCGGCGTGGCCGGCGGAGCCGAGGCGGTGGTTCTGCCGGAAGTGGAAACCCCTCCTGAACAGCTGGCCGACCGCATCCGCGATGCCTACGATCGCGGCAAGCCCCACGTCATCGTGGTGGTTGCGGAAGGAGCCACCTTCAATGCCGAGCGGCTGTGCCGGTATTTCGAGGAGCACAAGCTGCTGCCTGGATACGAATTCCGCTCGACCGTGCTGGGCTACGTGCAGCGCGGAGCCGTTCCCACCTGCGCGGACCGCCTGCTGGCCACCCGCTTCGGAACGGAAGCGGTGGAGCAGATGATCGCGGGGAATGTCGGCGTGCTGGTGGGGAACCATCATTGCCAGGTGACAACGACGCCGCTGGCCGAAGTGGTGAACGGAACCAAGCCACTCGATGCGTGGTTCCTGAATATGTCGGAAATGCTGGCGCGTTAGCCGCCGGACACAAGCGCGATGGCGTACCGGCGGCGGTAGTATGGTCGGCATGGGTTTCCGTTTCCGTTTTGCCTGCCTGCTTCTCTCCCTGGCGCTGCCGCTGACCTCGGCGGCCGCGCATGCTCAGAACACGACGCTGCTGGTGGACATCGATCATCGTCCGCAGACGAGCCTGGATGGGCCGTGGCACTACATTGTCGATCCGTACCGAACGGGGTGGGGATCGAACAACCCGGACCAGCCCGGGCCGTGGGGTTTTGCCAGAAATGAGCACTACGTTCCCGGCGGGCCGCTGGTGCAGTACGACTTTTCCAGGTCGCCAACGCTGAGCGTGCCGGGCGACTGGAATTCGCAGAAGAAGTCGCTCTACTACTACGAAGGACTGCTGTGGTACCAGCGCAGTTTTGTTGCGCATCCCCAGCCCAATACGCACCTGTTCGTCCACTTCGGCGCGGCGAATTACAGGGCGAGCGTGTTTGTGAACGACCACCTGGTCTGCAGTCACGAAGGCGGCTTTACGCCGTTCGACTGCGAGATCACCAGCGTGGCGAAGGACGGCGAAAACTCGATTGTGGTGGCCGTCGATAACACGCGAACGAAAGAAGGCGTTCCGGCGCTGAATACAGACTGGTGGAACTATGGCGGGATTACGCGGCCGGTTTCGCTGGTGGAGGTTCCGGAGAGTTACATCGACGACTACTCGCTGCAGCTGCGGCGGGGCACCGCCAACCAGCTCTACGGCTATGTGCATCTGGTGGACGCGCCCGCGGGAACGCGGGTGACGCTCAGCATTCCGGAGCTGCACATCGAGAAAGAAGCGGCGACGGACGCGGAGGGAAAGGCCGAGTTTTCCTTCGCGGCGACGGGACTGGAGCGGTGGTCGCCGACCCATCCGAAGCTGTACCAAATCGAGATGACCGCCGGGCAGGATCACCTCGACGACGACATCGGGTTCCGGACGATTCAGGTTGAAGGCGAGAAGATTCTGCTGAACGGGAAGCCGATTTTCCTGCGCGGGGTGAGCTTCCACGACGAAGCTCCGTACCGCGACGGGCGTTCATGGAGCGAGCAGGACGCGCAGACGCTGATGGGATGGGCGAAGGAACTGCACTGCAACTTCGTGCGGATGGCGCACTATCCGCATTCAGAGAAAGAGCTGCGGCTGGCGGACAAAATGGGGATCATGGTGTGGTCGGAGATTCCCGTGTACTGGGGCATCGACTGGACCAATCCGCACACGCTGGCGGTGGCGAAGCACCAGCTCTGGGAGATGATCCGGCGGGACCACAACCACGCGGCGGTGATTCTGTGGTCGCTCTCGAACGAGACGCCGCAGAGCCCGGCCCGGGATGCGTTTCTGCACCAGCTGGCGGTGGCGGCGCGGAAGCAGGACCCGACGCGGCTGATCACGTCGGCGATTGCGAAGGGCTTCGACGGCAAGACGATGGTGATGAACGATCCGCTGGGCAAGGATCTGGACGTGCTGGGCTACAACGAATACCTGGGCTGGTATGTGGGCACGCCGGCGAGCATTCCCGAGTACAAGTTTGAGGATCCGATGCACAAGCCGGTGATCATCAGCGAATTCGGGGCGGGTGCGAAGGCCGGGCTGCACGGGCCGAGGACGGAGAAGTTTACCGAGGAGTACCAGAACTGGGTCTTCCAGCAGCAGCTCAAAACGCTGAGCAAGGTTCCGTTTGTGGACGGGATGTCGCCGTGGGTGCTGATGGATTTCCGCTCGCCGCTGCGGCTGCTGCCGGGCATCCAGGACGATTACAACATCAAGGGGCTAATCTCCAACACCGGTCAGAAGAAGGAAGCCTTCTACACGCTGCAGAAGTACTACGAGAGCCTGCAGCAGAAGCAGAAGTAGCCGGAACCAAAGCGCCTGGGCAGGTTAAGTGCCCAGGTGCCCCAGGCCCATTCCGATGAAGTAAGTGGCGATGCCTTCGACGGCGCCCACCAGCGTCATTTCCAGTCCGCTGGACCACCAGGAACGGACGGTGATGAGCGACTTGGCCGCCCCGACGGCGAAATGCGCCAGCAGCGAGACGATGGCCGAGGCAATGACCGCGGGATAGCCGGTCAGGAAGAAGAACGGCACGATGGGGATGAAGGCTCCGACGGCGGTGGAAAGCGCGCCGGACCAGGCCGAGACCCAGGGCTGGCTAAGCCCCTCCTCGGTCATGTTGAGGCGCTCGGTGGCCAGGGCGCGAAGGAAGTGGTCGGAGTTCTGAGCGAGATGCTCGACGACGTGGTCGGCGTCGTCGCGGGGAATGCCCTTGACCTGATAGTAGAGGGAGAGCAGCTCACGGGCTTCCGGCCCGTTCATGGAGATGGCCTCGCGTTCGCGAGCCACCTCGGCTTCGTAAATCTCGCGCTCGCTCTTGGCGGCGAGGTAAGCTCCGGAGCCCATCGAGAGTGCGCTGGCGATCATGCCGGCGAGGCCGGACAGCAGAACCCAATGGCTGTTGCCCAGGGTGGCGCCGGAAACGCCGGAGACGATGCCGAAGATAGCGCCCAGCCCGTCGTTGACGCCGTAGATGGCATCGCCGATCCAGCCGGCGGCCTTTCGCCCGGATCGATTGCGGCGCATGAGCAGCTCGTCCAGCTCCTTGCGAGCAGTCTCTGAGCTGACGGTTTGTTTGGGATAGCGGTGGCGGATGAGATCGGTCAGCTCGCGGTAGTGCTCCTGCTCGTCGGCGATGACCTGATGGAGAATCTTAATGCTGGGCTCGTCGCCGAGATCGCGCAGCTGTTGTCCGTAACGGGCAATGTCGCGGCTCTCGTCGATTTCCAGGCGGCGGAGAGCCATCTGCGGACCACCCAGGCGATTGACGAGGGAGTCGGCATCGCCGGTGGCCTTGCCGTCGTACTCGGGCAGCTCGGCTCCGAGGTCGCGGATTCGCTTTGCCCACAGCGCGGCATGATGCGCTTCGGCCTCAGCCATGTGGCGGAGGGTCTTGCTCCGGACGGGATCTTCGTCGCGCTCGGCCAGGGTTTTGTAGGTGTGGTAGCCGCGCATCTCCGCCTGCCAGTTTTCGCAGAGCGCCTCCAGCACTTTTTGCTGCTTGTCCGACACGGTTTGAACCACGCCCGGTTAGCCTCCGATCCGATACTTGAAACTGAAGCGGCCGATCTGAATGAAAGAATGATCCGCCGGCGGCCAGATGCGAAACGATTCTACACGGTAGCCTTTCGTCATTCGCCGGGCGAGCACCGTGCCGACAGCCTTGCCCGTGGCGGACTCGAAGAAATGCACCATCACCCCCTCGCTGCTGCGCTGATAGGCAATGAGGTATTCGCCAGGAGCCAGATGGAGGCTCGATCCGAGAGTTACCGGAACCTGGGTGATGAAAAAGCGC
>DAHVZZ010000098.1:0-5757 GCA_027323785.1 Acidobacterium sp.
CTGTCCTGATGCACACGACAGAACTGTGAATGCGTTGGTACCGAAATTCCCTATAGCCGCATACTCTGAGCTGATATTTGTTCCCTCTAGATGCCCAAAGCCCCAGGAGTTTCCTATATCGGAAGGCAACGCCATGTACACGGTGGCAGCGTTACCGGACCCGAGGAAGTTAGGCAAAGCACCGGAATCGCTGTCCGCCGAATTCTCCGGCCCCTGAACAACTCGCAGAGTCGGAAACCATGATGGGGCGTTCGCGTTGCTGTTAACAGGACCACTACAGTCCACATCCTGATAGCCCACGAACTCGGCACCGCTGGCCACATTGATGCAGGTTGCAGTGTTCGGTCCCTCAGCAGTTACGTTATAAATATTTGAGTCGAAGTCTCCCGAATCATTGATTACGGTCGATCCGGCTTGCGGATTGGCGACGACTGTGACTGTCGAGTGATAAATGCGACCACCAACCATGTTGATACATTGCTGTCCTGAGTTGAGCGTGTTGCACTCTGCATCATAGTGGGAATAACCAAAGCTGGCCGCAGCCGCGTTCGCGGTGTTGTACTGGAACTGCCACCCAACGGTATCATTGTCGAACCGCAAATGATGGGCAGATGTTCGCTCGCTCCATCCGTAGGTTGCGCCTGAATTGTTGAACAACAGGGCCACTGCTCCGCTGCCGCTGAAGTTTTGAAGCCAGTCATCATTCCAGCTTTCCCCGACGCCTCCCGTCCATTCAACTCCCACCTGATTCGCAGAGCCGTTACCTACAAACTGCAAGCCTGAGACGCTTCCGGCCTGATCTATGCTATACGTGGCCTCTTGCAGAGTGAGGCACGTCGCCGCCGTGCAGTTGATGACCGTATTACTCGACCCGTCACCCTTCACGGAAATATAGAGCGGATCGACAGTGGCGGGCGTACTCCATGTATAAGTTCCCGCTGGTACCAGAAATACGGCTTTGCCGCTTCCCAGGTTGGCCTTCGCGGCATTGACCCACGCTCCGAGGTCGGAGCCGCTGCACCATGACGGCGGATTTGCATAGCCGCAGGATGCAAGGTTGTATGTTTTGATCGTAATTCCAGGAAGCAACGTGCCAGTCGTGACACTCCCCGCCGTGCTCACATTGCCGCTGGAGTCCACTGAGAACTGACCCGAGGAACCTGCTGTAATCGTGCCGGGCACGTTAAGACTCGGCGCCGTCAGCGGCCCCTTCAGTTTCCCTCCCGTCAGCGGCAGTTCCTGCGCTGCCAGCTGATCCGCGTAATGTTTCGTCGCCGCCT
The DNA here is from genome assembly GCA_027323785.1 of Acidobacterium sp. Lineage (GTDB taxonomy): Bacteria > Acidobacteriota > Terriglobia > Terriglobales > Acidobacteriaceae > Palsa-343. The sequence goes on from DAHVZZ010000098.1 coordinate 1,281, forward strand.
GGCCGTCTGCGGAGGGATCGCCACCGAGCGTGAGCGGTCCATTCAGTGTCCCCCCGGCCAGTGGAAGGTAGGTGTTGCTCAGCGAATTCAGCGCCCCCTGGACGTATGCCGGTGTCACTGTCCCCTGGACCGCTACCGTCGACGGCTCCAGTTTCGCCCGTACGGAGCTGATCGTCGCCGTGCCCGACGCCGGAATCACCCAGTATTCAGGATTCACCGTCCCATCGTTCAGGTGGTAGACCGCCGTGTAGTAGCTGCCCGCCGGGATCGCTCCTGCATTCGGTGCCAGATTCACGCTCACAAATCCGTTCGCCCCGATCGGCACGCTCAGGCTTCCCGCCGCCACTGCCTGGTTATCTGCTGTCGTAAAAGCCGGCCAGCTGATCAGCACCGTCCCGCTGGCCGGCGTCCCATCTGCCCTGTAGACCGTGCCCTGCACGGTCGTCGTGTTCACCGCGCCGGATGCGGTCACTCCCGTCAGCGCCAGCACAACGCCCACGGTCACCTTCAGGGCGCACGCCCATACTCTGCAGCTTCTGTTCTGCATCATTCTCATTCCTGAATCCCACTGTGTGTCTGCTATGGCCGCTTGCCGAGGCTTTCCGTACATTCCCGCAGCTTTAGACGCTCATCGCGGCCAAATAAAGAGGGACACCGCAATGGTGTCCCTCTTCTCAATTTCCACTCTATAAGTTAAGAATATCAGTTTCGAAAATGAACAGTGCCAACATTTTTCGCGCCGGAACGCCCGCAAGCCCTTTGTTTTCTTGCCTCATGACTTTAGTGCTGCCCTTAACCACTTGACAGCTTTCCTGGCAGCGGACTTTTTGAGGTACCACCGTTTGAGTTTTGGCAGTTCGCCTCTTGCGCGATCAATGGGCAGTGCTCACGCGGAGCTTCTTCCAGTGGTTCGCTAGAATGGAACTATCATGGCTGCCAGTTCTCCACTTGTGCAGATCGATCTTATGCCGAAGCGGCCCGTTCCCAAACCGGAATGGCTGCGGGCGCGCGCCCCGATGGGTGAGAACTACCACGACCTCAAAAAGCTGGCGCGCAACCTCAATCTGCATACCGTCTGCGAGTCCGCTCAATGCCCGAATATCGGCGAATGCTGGCATCACCGCACAGCCACCTTCATGATGCTGGGAAATATCTGCACCCGCCGGTGCGGCTTCTGCGCCGTGCCCAAGGGCAGGCCCGACCCGATCGACTTCGACGAGCCACGCCGCGTCGCCGAAGCCGTGGCCATGCTGGATCTCAAATTTGCCGTCATCACCAGCGTCAACCGTGACGACGATCTGGTCGGGGGAGCTCGGGCCTTCGCCATGGTCATCGAGGAAATTCGGCGGCAGGCTCCAGGATGTCAGGTGGAAGTGCTCATTCCGGACTTCCAGGGCGACGAGGAAGCCATCCGCATTGTCGTGGAGGCGCGGCCGGAGATCCTCAACCACAATACTGAATCGGTCCCCCGTCTCTACCGGACCGTCCGCTCCGGCGCGCGCTACGAGCGCACCCTGCGCCTGCTGGAGTACGCCAAAGAGATCGAGCCGAAGACCGTGACCAAGTCCGGCGTAATGGTCGGCCTTGGCGAGGAGATGGATGAGCTGCTACAGGTCTATCGCGACCTGGCTGCAGTGGGGGTCGACGTCCTGACCATTGGACAATATCTGCGGCCGTCGAAGGACCACCTCCCGATTGCGCGCTACTACACGCCTGAGGAGTTCGCCTTCATGAAGCAGGAAGCACAGCGCATGGGCTTCCGCCACGTGGAGTCGGGTCCGCTGGTGCGGTCGTCCTATCACGCGCACGAGCAGGCAGACTCAGCGGTGACGCCGCCGCAGTAGCAGTAGCGTGCCATAGCGATAGCGCCGGCAGTTACTGTTCCTCACCTGCTGGACTGTGAGCCGTTGCGCTGGCCGGAGAGCGGATTCAGCGGGTTTCCTGGTACCTGTTCGGCATTTTCTTCAGAATTTTCGTCTGTTCCCGCGTCAGCTTCGCATAGAACAGGTCGTAAGAAGCACGACTCCCGCTCCAGAGAAGCCTGTCTCACCCTCATATCTGTTCAGTTACCGCCGCTGCTTCGTCAGATGGTGGACGCCGAGGCGGGGGTACGGAGAAAGCAGGTTCTGAAGCGGGTCCGGATGTTGAGGAGAGAAGTTGCTCAACGAGTGCGCCCGTCAGACCCACCCCGCGTCGATCACCAGACTCTGATTGGTGATGGCGGCGCTGTCGTCGGCGGCAAGAAAAAGCACCAGCCGTGCCACCTCTTCAGGCAGGATCATTCGCTGCAGTGCCTGGTTTCTCAGGACCTCAGCTTCGTACTCAGGCGTCATCCACAGCCGCTGCTGCCGCTCCGTGAGGATCGAGCCGGGCAGTACCGCGTTGACGCGGATGTTGTCGCGGCCCACCTCGTGCGCGAGCGTCCGGGTAAGCCCGACAACACCCGCCTTGGCGGCGATGTAAACCGGCTGGTTGAGGGATGGGATGATCCATCCGATCGAGCTCATATTAATGATGGACCCGCGCCCCGCGCGCTGCATGGCCGGAATAACCGCCTGCGCCATAAAGAACTGATGGCGGAGATTCACCGCCATGGCCCGGTCCCAGAATTCCGGAGTCACGTCCGCCACCCGGTGGCGGGCATCGTTGCCGGCGTTGTTAACGAGCACATCGATGCTCCCGAAGCCATCGAGGATCGCCTGCACCGATCCGCGCAAAGCCTCGATGTCAGTCAGGTCGCAGCGGTAATACACGGGCGCATGGGACGCGGACCCAACGCGGGCCACGACCGCGGCAGCGGCCTCGTCCTGCATATCCAGGAAGCAGACTTTGGCTCCCTGATGGGCGAACGCTTCCACAATCGCGGCTCCGATACCGTTGGCTCCGCCCGTGACGATGACGACGCGGTCGCGGAGACTGGGATAGATGGCGTCCAGCTTTAGCTTGTCCACGGGGCAGCTCTCCTGGCTGATTCTTCTCACCTGACCTCTGAGGATAACCCTGCCGCTCTTCTCCAGGACACCTCCTCGCCATCTCGCGTCCACCGCCATACCGCGGCGCCCCCAAAGCGCCGGCAGCCGAACTGCGGAGAGTGCCATACGGTTCGGCATGAGCCCGTCGAGTCGCGTAGAATACCTCTTTTGAACGCCGATCCAGAAGGGTGGAATTTATGGCTGTTTCGGTAATGGCGGGCATTCCCGCACTGAAGGATAGCTCAGCACAACTGCGCGCCAGGATGGACAAGGCGGTGCAGGATTTCCAGACCAACCTTGGCTCCATTCGCACAGGAAGGGCCAGCGTCCACATGCTGGACCAGGTGAAGGTGGAGTATTACGGTACGCCCACCCTCCTCAACCAGGTGGCGCAGTTGACGGCTCCCGATCCCAACATGATCGTGATCCAGCCATGGGAGACTAGCCTCATCGGCGAGATCGAAAAGGCTCTGCGAACCTCCGACCTCGGCTTCAATCCCAACAACGATGGCAAACTGGTGCGCGTGCCTGTGCCGCCCATGACGGAAGAGCGGCGGCGTGAAGTCGTGAAGCATCTGCACCGCGTCCTTGAAGATCACCGCACGGCTGTGCGCAATGTTCGCCGCGATGGCAACGAACTCATCAAAAAGGCATCGAAAGACAAAAAGATCTCCGAGGACGAGGAAAAGCGGTCGCTGGACGAGATTCAGAAGATGACCGACGAAGAGATCAGAAAAATGGAAGAGATGGCGAAAAAGAAGGAAGTCGAAATCATGCAGGTTTGAACCTGCGGAAGCGCAAAAATTAAAGGCCGTCCTTCCCGGGCGGCCTTTGCCGTTGCTGCCCTCTCCTCAGATTCAGATCACGCGCCGCGCTGCCGGCTTTTCTTGGTACCGCCGTGCATCCCGTGCGAACCGTGCGCAGCAATGCCGAGTTGCAGATAAGTACCGGCGACCAGCCGGATGTTCCCGGCTTTCCGAAGAAACGTGGCTGAGTCGTGGCCCTGTACCGAGCTCCGCATGGAAATGTCAGTAAGCAGGCCGGCCTTCTGGTTCACCATCTCCTTTGAACTCACATGCCGCGGAGCCGGGCCCAGCAGATTGCTGCTCCCGGGTCCCCATCCATACGATGAGCCGTGCGAGGCGCTCAGAACGGTAACCTTCACCGGAATCTCGTGTCCGTTGTGCAACTTCGCCCGCGTGAAGACAATGCTGATTCTGGAAGGGCCATGATGACGGGAACTGCTGGCACGAACTACTTTGCCCATGAGCACCGTGCCGCGGCCAAGGTGAATGCCGGAGCTTGTCGTGACAGCCCCATTCAGTTTGGCCAGCACCTTCTCGCCGGGATGCGCTGAGGAAGCACTGATCGAGCGCTCCAGATGAGCATTCACACCAACCAGCTGCCACGAATGAGGCATCCCCGCGCTGCCCTTGGATGAGGCTGCTCCCGACGCCGCGCGTGCTGGTACGGATGGAGCACCATAGGCAGCAACCGCCCCCGCC
>DAHVZZ010000099.1:0-5941 GCA_027323785.1 Acidobacterium sp.
GTTGTGGACGATGCGATTGTGGTGATGGAGAACATCACCCGCCATCTCGAGAGCGGAATGCCGGCCTTCAACGCCGCTCTGGTCGGCGCGCGCGAAATCGGCTTCACTGTCTTCTCCATCAGCATGTCGCTCATTGCCGTCTTCATCCCCATCCTCATGATGGGTGGCATTATCGGGCGGCTCTTCCGCGAGTTCGCGGTCACTCTTTCCACCGCCATCGTTGTCTCGATGGTCATCTCGCTGACCACCACCCCGACGATGTGCGCGCACCTGCTCCGGGGCCACGACGACGAGCGTCCCCACAACCGGCTCTACCGCGCCAGTGAGAAGGGCTTCAACGCCCTGCTTGCCGGGTACCGTCATTCGCTCGCCTGGGCGCTCGACAATCCCGTCCTCATCCTCATCGTGCTGGGACTCACCATCGCCCTGAACCTGGTGGTCATGGTCCGCATCCCCAAAGGCTTTTTCCCCGTGCAGGATACGGGAGCTGTCGTCGGCGGCGTGCAGGGGCCGCAGGATGCCTCCTTCCCCTTCATGAGCTATGCGCTGCGGCAGATGGTGAAGATCATCAAGGCCAATCCCGCCGTCGCCCATGTCAATGCCTACACCCAGGGCAACGGCGGCGGATGGATGTTTGTCGCGCTCAAGCCGCTCGGCCACGGCAAGGGCGAGCGCACCTCCAGCGCCACCCAGGTCATCAATCAGCTTCGGCCCCAGCTCGACCGCTTTCCTGGCGCGACCGCCTATCTCCACCCGGTGCAGGATCTCCGCATCGGGGCTCGCGTCTCCAATTCGATGTATGAGTACACCATCACGGCCGACACCCTTCCGGAGCTCGCCCAGTGGGGCCCGATCCTGCTCAAGCACATTCGCCGGCTGCCCGGATTCGAGGACGTCTACGCCGATCAGCAGAACCGCGGCCTGCAGGAGATGCTGCATATCGATCGCGTCACCGCCGCCCGGCTCGGCCAGACCCCGCAGGCCGTTGACAGCGCGCTCTATGGCGCCTTTGGCCAGTCTCTGGTTTCTGTCCTCTACACTCCGCTCAACCAGTACTACGTCGTCCTGGAAGTCGCTCCGAAATACTGGCAGTCGCCCGCGGGCCTGAACGATATCTGGCTGAATCCGGGCGGCAGTTCTCCCTCCCGGGCCGGCATTAGCTCCATCGCCCCGCTGAATACCGTCACCAGTGCCTACGCCACGACCACGCCGCTCTACATCAACCACACCGGGCAGTTCCCCTCGGATACGGTTTCATTCAACCTGGCGAAGGGCGTTCCGCTCAGTCAGGCCACGCGCGAACTGGATGAGATGGAATCCCGTCTCGGCCTTCCCGACAATGTTCACGGAGCCTTCTCCGGAACGGCCCGCGAATTTCAAAAGTCGCTTTCCACCGAGATGTGGCTGTTCATCACGGCAATCCTGGCCGTCTACATCGTGCTGGGCATTCTCTATGAGAGCCTGGTCCATCCCTTCACCATTCTCTCCACGCTGCCGTCGGCCTCCATTGGCGCCATGCTGGCGCTCATCATCTTTCACATCAGCCTCAATGTCATTTCGATCATCGGCATCATCCTGCTCATCGGAATCGTGAAAAAGAATGCGATCATGATGATCGACTTCGCGCTCATGGCCGAGCGCGAGCAGCAGAAGTCCACCTACGACGCCATCTTTGAAGCCTGCATGCTGCGCTTCCGTCCCATCCTGATGACCACTATGTCCGCCATCTGCGGCGCTCTGCCCCTCGCCTTTGGAACCGGCATGGGCTCTGAGCTGCGGCGTCCGCTGGGCATCACCATCGTAGGCGGCCTGATGCTCAGCCAGCTCATCACTCTCTACACCACTCCGGTCGTCTATCTCTCCCTGGATCGCCTCCGTCTGCGCATCCTTGGAAAAGCACGCGATGCCTTCCGCCCGGAAATCGAAGGAGCCGCGTCTTGAGAATTCCCATGCGTACTGCAAATATCAGCCTGAAACACGCCAGGGGCGTCGCGCTTCCTCTCTTCCGCGGCCGGAGCGCCGCACTGGCGGCCGCGGCGCTGCTGCTCCTCGCCGGCTGCAATATCGGCCCCAAATATCACCCGCCCGCGCCGCCCCGCATTGCCGCGCACAATTACCAGCAATCGACCGTCAATTTCAGGAATGAGCCCGGCTGGAAGGTGGCCAGTCCCTCCGCCGCCATGCTCCGCGGCCCGTGGTGGACGATCTATCACGAGCCGGAGCTGAACGCTCTCGAAGATCAGCTCAATATCAACAATCAAAACATCAGACAATACTTCGAGCAGTACATGGCGGCCCGTGCCCTCATAGCCGAAGCGCGTGCCCAGTTCTGGCCCACCCTCACCGCGGGGCCATCCTTCGGCCGTGCGAAAAGCTCGGGCAACCTTCGCGCATCCTCGCTCGCCAACACAGGTTCCACCAGCACCATGTGGACCGCGCCGCTCGATGCATCCTGGGCGCCCGACGTGTGGAGTAAGGTCCGCGACGAAGTCCGCTCCGCTGAATATGCCGCCCAGGTCAGCGCTGCCGATCTCCAGACCGAAAAGCTGACCGAGCAGGCCTCGCTGGCGGAATACTATTTCGAAATCCGCGGGCAGGACATGCTGGAGCAGATTCTCAATCAGACCGTCGCCGCCGATCAGAAGGCCTATGATGCGAACGAGGGCGCCTACCAGGCCGGGACGGGCGACTACATTTCAGTGGTCGAGGCGCGCGCGACCCTGGCCGCGGACAAGTCAGCCGCGATCAATGTGGGATTGGCGCGGGCTCAGTATGAACATGCCATTGCTGTCCTGCTGGGCAGGGTAGCGACGGATTTCTCCATTCCCGTCCACCCCATGACCTACAACCCTCCGGCCATTCCCGTCGGTTTTCCGTCGGAACTGGTGGAGCGCCGCCCCGACGTGGCCGCCGCGGAGCGTATGCTTGCCGAGGCCAATGCCACCATCGGCGTCGGCTACGGCGCGTTCTTCCCGCAGTTCACGCTTTCAGCCAGGGGCGGAACGGAATCCTCAGCTATCGCCCACATTGCCGACTGGCCCAGCCGTTTCTGGTCCCTCGGAGTTGCCGCCTCTCAGGTCGTCTTTGACGCCGGTCTCTATCGGGCAACGCTGCACCAGTACGAAGCCACCTACAACGCCGATCTGGCCAATTATCGCGAGACCTCACTGGTCGCCTTCCAGCAGGTCGAGGACGCCCTGGCCGGAGTTCGTATCTACTCACAGCAGGTCCTGCAACAGAAACAGGCAGTGAAGGCGGCGCAGCAATTCCTTACTCTCGAAATGCAGCGCTACCAGTCCGGCCTTGATCCTTACGTCAATGTTGTTACCGCGCAGGATACGGTTCTCGGCGATCAGCAGGCGCTCAATATCCTGGAAGTCAATCAAATGACTGCGTCGGTGCAGCTCATTCAGGCCCTTGGCGGCGGCTGGAACACAGGTCAGCTCCCCACGCCGAAGCAAGTGGGCAAAAAGGTCCCGCCCAGAGACTACAAAATTCAGAAGTAACATCGCCGCCGTTCAGCGAGCGGCGGCCGCTGCCCGGATCGGCAGTGAAAGCAGCGCATCCGTTACGCGGTCGGCGGCATGACGCAGAACATCGCCCTCTTCGGCAAAATCGCCGGTCACGCACCGGATGCCGAGAGCCTCAATGCGCTCCACATCGGCCACCGTGACCTCGGCGCCCTCGGCAGCATAACGCTCCCGCAGCTGCGCCGATACCGGCGTCGTGTTGAGCAACGCGAAGTCGAAAATCGGCCGCCCCGCGTGCTCGTAGATTCGCTCGATGTGCTGCGACGCGGTCAGGTGCAGGCTCTCGTTGGCCTGCGTCATCAGGTTGCAGATGAAAACCCGCGTGGCGCTGGTTGCCGCCAGGGCTTCCGGTATCCCGCGAACCAGCAAATTGGTGATGATGCTGGTGTAAAGCGATCCCGGGCCGACCGTGACGATATCCGCCGCCGCAATGGCCTGCAGCGTTTCAGGCGGAGGCGGCGGCGCTGCCGGCTCCAGCATCAGTTCCACAATCCGCTGGCGGCTGGCCGTGATGTTCGTTTCTCCGCGCACCACCGAGCCGTCTTCCATCCGCGCCGCCAGAGTCACATTGGCCTGCGTTGCCGGATAGATATGCCCACGCGTCGCCAGAATCTCCGCAGCCAGCCTGACAGCCTGGGCGAAATCGCCCGTCATTTCGGTCAGCGCCGCGATAAACAGATTGCCGAAGTTGTGGCCCTCCAGTTCGCCGCCCGTCCGGAACCGATGGCGAAAGAGCCGCGAAATCAGCCGCTCGTCCTCAGAGAGCGCCACCATGCAGTTGCGCAGGTCGCCCGGCGGCAGCATGTTGAAATCGCGTCGCAGGCGGCCGCTGGACCCCCCGTCGTCGGTAACGGTGACTACGGCCGACAGGTCGGAGATGTGGGGTGTCTTGCCGGGGGCCGCGATTCGGCCAGGTCCATGCGGGACTCTTTGTTTCAGTCCCCGCAGCAGCGTGGATAACCCGGTGCCGCCGCCGATGGCCAGAACTCGAAAACCGGGAGATGAAATCAATTGCGTGGCCGTATCAGTCACAGAGTCAGTGGTCCAGTCATGAGTCTAAACCTCCGCGGCCCGGCGGAGGTCTATCCAAGGTCTGGATACAGCAGTTCGGTGAAACGAGGGTCATCGGCCATATCGACGAAATCCGGATCGCTGCGCGCCTGGATGCGGCAGGCCGGATTGATCTCAATCGCTCTTCCCAGATGATCCAGCGACTCCTCCGCCTGTCCGGTCATGCTGCACAGCAGTGCCATCCCGTAATGGGCGAAATCCGCACGGGGCGAGCCTTTCAGGATGGCCTCGAACTGGTCGCGCGCCTCCTCATACGATCCGGCGTTGAGCAGCGAGATTGCGTAATCGTACTGCTCGTCCGGGGTGCTGAAGGTCAGCGTCACTGCGCGGCTGTTGCGCTGGCAGGCGACCAGGTAGACGCGCGCCCGGTCCAGAATCTCCGGCGGCGCATCGGGAATGATCTTTTCCAGCAGAACGCGGGCCTTCTCAAATTTGTTCTCCTGCATCAGCTGGAGGGCATTCTGGTAGTCCTGAAGCATGCGCTGCTGGGCGCCGTTGGCGGCCTGCTTGGGGGCAGCCGCGGCGCGAGTGGAACGGCGAACCGTGGACGAATTTTTAGCTTCCTGCATGCGGGCCATAGACTGGAATTTGCTTCGGCGTCGCCCCGGCTCGGCGGCGGCGCCAACATAACCTTTCGACCAAAGTTTTATACGCACAATGAGCCGCTACGTCAAATGTCACAGGAATGGCTCTTCTTGCTCCATCTCGGCTCCACGATGACAATGGATGCGGGAGTCTTCCGATGCGAACATGCGCGGGTTCGGGTTTGATCGCGGTTGCGCTTCTCTGCGGACTCTGTTGCGGACCCCATTCCTCGGCGGCGACGCACAGGCCGCCGCCGGAACTCCAGCCGGCTGTGCGCATCCCGGTGGCCCCCCTCGGCTATCTGCCCCCCAGCAGCTTTTACCTCACGTATCGCTTTTCCTCCTCCTCGCTCGACTTTATTGACGACAACCACATATTGTTCACCTTTCACGCCTTTGGTCTTCTGCGGCGTCTTCCGTCGGACCAGAATGACGACGCCGATCAGGAGATTCGGGCCGACGTGCTGGACCTGCGCACCGGAAAGGTCGTGCGGCACGCGGACTGGCGCATGCATGACCACGGCCGGTACCTCTGGGCGTTGCCCGACCGCAAGTTTCTCGTGCGGATCCGCAACTCCCTCTTCCTCACCGACCAGTCTCTCGTCCTTTATCCCTATCTCAATTTCGATTCGGAAATCCTCAGCGTTCAGGTCTCGCCCAATCGCCGCCTGATGGTGATTGAGCACAAGGAAACGCCCGCAATCAGCAAGAAACCCTCGGAACAAACCTCGTACCAGGCGTCGCTCATCAAGGTGG
>DAHVZZ010000102.1:0-2846 GCA_027323785.1 Acidobacterium sp.
CGTCGCTCCCGGATACACCGGCAGCCCCAGATCCGCCGCCGTCGTCTGACCGGATCGAACATGCAGTCCGCCCAGCGGAGTATCGATGCGGACCGACTTGTCCTGCCCGTTCGTGCCCTTGTCGACCTGCACATGGCATCCGGCGACGGCCAGCATCGTCCCAATCGCAAAAGCCTGCGGCAAAAAGCGGACGCGGAGTTTCATCGTTCTTTCCCTCGTTCCGAAGAATACGCCACAAAGCCTGCGGAGGTTCCCGCCATGATGCACCTGGCCCGCCTTCAGGGCTGCCCGTCGCGAAAGACCCGCAGCGACCGCCCCCCGACAATCACCCGCTCGCCCACATCCGCCGCCGCAAACGGATCCTCAATGTTTTCCGTGTTCAGCACGTGAATCCATGCCGTTCCGGAAGGCGAATCCGGCAGCACAAATTCCACGCCGTGCGAAGCGGCGTTCACAAGAATCAGGAAGCTGTCGTCCACGATCGGACGCCCTTCCTCGTCGCTGATCGCCAGCGTCTTTCCATTCAGCAGCACCGCCAGCGAGCGCGCCCAGTCCGTGTTCCAGTGCTCGTCGCTGAACTCGCCCCCGTCGTTGTTGTACCAGGCAATGTCGCGCACCACCGATCCGCGAATCACGCGGTCCTGAAAAAATTTCCGCCGGTGCAGATTCGGGTGCTCTTTCCGCAGCTGAATCAGCCGCGAAGTAAACTCCAGCAGCCGTTGCCGCGGCTCGTCCAGCTCCCACTGAAACCAGCTGATCTCGTTATCCTGGCAGTAGCCATTGTTGTTGCCCTTCTGCGTTCGCCCGATCTCGTCGCCCCCGCACAACATCGGAACCCCCTGCGACAGGATCAGCGTCGCCAGAAAATTCCTGACCTGCCGCTGCCGCAGCCTGCGGATCGACGGATTTTTCGTCGGCCCCTCCGCCCCCATGTTCCAGGAGTCGTTGCAGTCGGCTCCGTCGGCGTTGTGCTCCCCATTCGCTTCGTTGTGCTTGTGGTTGTAGCTCACCAGATCGTTCAGCGTAAAACCATCGTGCGCCGTCACAAAATTGATCGATGCGTATGGCTTGCGCCCATCCATCTGGTACAGATCCGAAGAGCCGGTCAGCCGGTAGGCAAAATCCGACAGCAGCCCGCCGTCGCCCTTCCAGAATCGCCGCACCGTGTCGCGATACCGCCCGTTCCACTCCGCCCACAGCACCGGAAAATTGCCCACCTGATAGCCGCCCTCGCCCACATCCCATGGCTCGGCGATCAGCTTCACATCCGCCAGCGTCGGGTCCTGATGAATCGTGTCGAAGAAACTCGACAGCTTCGAGACAGCGTGCAGCTCCCGCGCCAGCGTGCTAGCCAGATCGAAGCGGAATCCGTCCACATGCATCTCCGTCACCCAGTACCGCAGCGAATCCATCACCAGCTTCAGCACCTGCGGATTCATGACATTCAGGCTGTTCCCGGTGCCCGTGTAATCCATGTAATAGCGCGGATCGTCCCGCACCTGCCGGTAGTAGGTCGCGTTGTCGATCCCCTTCATCGACAGCATGGGCCCCATCCGGTTTCCCTCGCAGGTGTGGTTGTACACCACGTCCAGAATCACTTCGATCCCAGCCGCGTGCAGCTTCTTCACCATCTCCCGAAATTCGTTCACCTGCCCGCCCGTGTCGCCACACGAACTGTACCGCGCCATCGGCGCAAAGTAGCTCAGCGTGTTGTAACCCCAGTAGTCCCGCAGCCCGCGCTCCAGCAGGTGCCCCTCGTCGATAAAGTGGTGCACCGGCAGCAGCTCCACCGCCGTCACCCCCAGCTTCTTCAGGTACTCGATGCTCGGCTCGCACGCCAGCCCCGCATACGTCCCCCGCAGCGGCTCCGGCACCGCCGGATTCAGCTTTGAAAAGCCCCGCACGTGCACCTCGTAGATCACCGAGTCCGCCAGCGGCGTCTCCGGCGGACAGTCCTCGCCCCAGTCAAAGTGAGGATCGACCACGATGCCCTTCGGCACCCCCATCGCCGAATCCCGGTCGTCGCGAACCAGATCGTCTCCGCTCTTCGTATCGAACGGAAAGATCGGCGCCTTCCAGTCCACCTGCCCTGTCACCGCTTTCGCATACGGATCCAGCAGCAGCTTGTGCGGGTTAAACCGATGCCCGTTCTCCGGCTCCCACGGCCCTTCTACCCGGTACCCGTACCGTTGTCCGGGGCCGATGCCGCGAATCAATCCGTGCCAGACGAAGGCCGTCTTCTCGCGCAGCGCCACGCAGTCCGTCTCGTTGCCGGCCTCGTCGAAAAAGCAAACCGATACTGCCGTGGCGTTTTCCGAAAACAATGCAAAGGATGTCCCTTTCGCCGTCGGTGTGGCGCCCAGGGGATGAGGCTTTCCGGGAAGCAGCGTTCTGTCCATTTTTTGTGGTTCTTCCTGAAGGAGTTGGAGTCGTCGCCGGATCTCCGGCCCTGTCGTTCAACTCAGATGCACTTCCGATGAAGGGTGCGCCGCCACAGGCCGGCGCCCCTGCTCAGCACCGGAGAACATCCTGCCCGTCACCATCCCGCATCTCTCCGAAAGAGATTCGGCGGCGCAATTGTTGCCCGCCGTCGGATCCTGCGGCGCTTTCGCGAGACGCCGCAGCTCTGTTGCGGCAGGGGCGCGGAGTTTTCGCGATTTCCTCTGCTTGCCTCCGGCGCAGGAGAATCGCGTCAGCCGGAGGACCCTGCCCCAAACGGAGCCGGAAACAGCCGCAACGGAGCCAGCGCCGGCCGCCTCGCCATGGCTTTGAAAATTCGCCTCCATTTGCGGCCAGGCAGGACTCCTTGCCGGTGATAGACTTGGGAAGCAGACCTCTGCTGTCGT
>DAHVZZ010000108.1:0-5311 GCA_027323785.1 Acidobacterium sp.
ACCCCGGCGTCCACCAGCGCTCCCAGAAACATATCGCCCGAAATCCCGGCAAAGCACTCCAGCCTGCCAATCTTCATCTCTCAGCTTTTCCTCGCCGCCGCCAGCATCTCCGCCGGCAGCAGCTCGTTCATCGAACCCGACCGGTACCCGTCGCAGTCCACCGCCACATACGGAAACCCCGCCGCCCGCACCGCCGCTCCCACCCGCTTCAGGAACTCCGGCCGCAGCGCCTCCGCCATCTCTTCCGGCGCAATTTCCACCCGCGCCACCGTCCCGTGGTGCCGCACCCGGAACCGCCGCAGACCCAGCTCCCGCAGCGCCTCCTCGGCCTCTTCCACCTGCCGCAGCGCCTCCGTTGTCACCCGCCGCCCGTATTCGATCCGCGACGACAGACACGCCGACGCCGGCTTGTCCCACACCCGCAGCCCCGCCGCCTGCGCCAGTCCCCGAATATCCGCCTTCGTCAGTCCCGCCTCCGCCAGCGGAGCCGCCACCCGATGCTCCTGCGCCGCCCGCTGCCCCGGACGAAAATCCTTCCCATCGTCCACATTCAGCCCATAAGCCACCGCAGCAAAGCCTCGCCGCCCCCGCTCCGCCTCCAGAACCGTAAACAGCTCATCCTTACAGTGAAAGCAGCGGTTGGCATCGTTCGCCGCATACGCCTCGTCTTCCAGTTCCTTCGTCTCCAGAATCAGCAGCGGGATTCCCTGCTCCTCGGCGAACTTCAGCGCATCCCAGTAATGGCTCCGCGCCAGCGATGCCGAGTCCGCCAGCACCGCCAGCGCCCGCTCGCCCAACACCCGATGCGCCATCCATGCCAGAAACGCCGAATCCACCCCGCCGGAATAGGCCACCATCACGCTGCCCAGCTCCCGCAGCCGCTCTTCCAGCAATATCCGTTTCTGCTCCAGTTCCATGGCCCTCATCCACCCGCAACATGATCCTAACCCTCATTCCTGCTGTTGGAAAAATCTGTAAATCGTGTCGGCTCTGCGCGAATCGCCTCAAATCTGGGAAGATAGAAGTAGACGGAAGATGACCAAACACCAATCGGGTACGGTGCTCACACCGGAAGAAAGACTGGCCAGACGCCGACTGATCGTGCGTGACGCGATCTCTCTTCTCTCCCTCTTCTTCATCACCGTCGTCATCTTCCTCCTCACCCTGCTCCTCTACCGGTCCTTTAAGAACCACGAACAGTTGCTCGGCGTCCGCTGGCGTGCCCGCGGCGAGCGCGCGCTTCGCCTCGGCCGTCCCGCCGAAGCCATCCCCGACCTCCGCACCGCGCTCGCCTATATCCCCGACCGCACCACAGAAATCGAACTCGCCACCGCACTCGCCGCCGCTGGCCGCACCGTCGAGGCCACCGCCTATTTCAACACCCTCCTCCAGTCAGCGCCCGGCGATGGCATGATCAACCTCCAGCTGGCCCGCCTTGCCGCCCGCGTCGGCAACCAGAAGCTCGCCGTCTTCCGCTACCAGGCCGCGCTCGACGGCACCTGGAATGGCCATGGCTACGCACACCGCCGCCAGGTCCGCCTGGAACTCGCCGGCTACCTCCTCTCTCGCAATCTCAACAGCCAGGCGCGAACCCAGCTCCTGATCGCTGAAAGCAATGCTCCCGACGATCCCGCCATCAAAATTCGGATCGCCGGCATGCTCGTTCAGGCCGGTGACCTTCAGAGCGCCCTGGAGATTTACCGCGCCGTCTCCGCGCGCCGCAATCCGCCGTTTGAAGCCATCGTGGGCGCTGGCCGTACCGCTTACTCCATGGGCAAGTACCGCGTTGCCGCCGACTACCTGGGCCGCGCGCTCGCCCAGCCGGCTGCTCGCAAACTCCCCGCCGCCGAACAGGCTGCGGATAGAACCATGCTCAACAACGCCAACCGCATCCTTATCCTCTTCCCCGATATCAATTTGCCCGCACGCGCACGCGCCGAACGCATCCTCGGCGCCAAAAAGCTCGCCTTCCTGCGCCTCACCACCTGCATGGCGCCTCCCGTAACCGCCTCCACCTCACCCAGGAGCGTTCTGCCTTCGCAAAAGGCTCCTTTTGCCTCTCCGGCTTCTCTTCAGGCTGGCGCAAACAGTTCTCTTTCAGCCGCGCTCACCGCCACCCCGCCTCAGCTCACCGCCCTCCAGACCCGCTGGAATCAACTCCCCAGGCGCCTCACCGTCTGGAATCTCGCCCGGCAGCCCGACCTTGAACAAACCGTCCTGCAGCTTATTTACGATACGGAGACGATTACCGCTCAGGTCTGTGGCCCTCCCACAGGAGACAATGCTCTCCTGCTGCAAATCGCCAAAAACCCCGCAGCGGTGGAACAGGAATGATGCCCGACTCACCCACCTCCTCCGCCGCTCCCACGGGCAACATCGCCGACGTTCCCGGCGTCGCGCCCGCACCCACCCATGACGTCCTCCTCGGCGCGCCTCCGTCGTCCGCCACCCCACCCGCGCCGTCACCCGCTCGGACGAGCCTCGCTGCCACCATCGACAAAATCGCCCCCACCCGCGACGAGCGCCTTTTCCTCGTCCTCTCCATCCTGATTGGTGTCCTCTCCGGCCTCCTCGTCGTCGCCTTCCGTATGGCCATCGAGTGGGTCAAAATTCTCTCGCTCGGCTCCGCTCCTCATGCTGGCCAGTACCGCCTCTTTTTCGTCCCCGCCATCGCCGGTCTCGTCGTCGCCGCCCTCGTCGTCTGGTTCTTCCCCGCCGCCCGCGGCAGCGGCGTCAATCAGACCAAGGCCGCACTCTACGTCTACGACGGCTACATTTCCTTCCGAACCGTCATCGGCAAATTCCTCACTGCCGCCCTCGCCCTCGGCGGCGGCCTCTCTCTCGGACCCGAAGACCCCTCGCTCCAGATCGGCGCCGGCGTCGCCTCCATCGTCGCCAGAAAACTCCGATTATCCCGCCGCCGCCTCCGCATGTTCGCTCCCATCGGCGCCGCCGCCGGCCTCGCCGCCGCCTTCAACGCCCCCATCTCCGCCATCCTCTTTGTCATTGAGGAGGTCATCGGCAGCTGGAGCGCCGCCGTCCTCGGCTCCCTCGTCCTCGCCGCCATCTCCAGCGACGTGGTCGTCCGCTGGTTCCTGGGCTCCGAGCCCATGTTCCGCATCCCCGCCATCCACTCCCTCCGCGACCCCCGCGAGCTCATGGCCTACGCCGTCCTCGGCTTCATCGGCGGCCTCCTCGCTCCGCTCTTCTCCCTGCTCCTCGGCTATCTCCGCCCCCGCCTCCGCGCTCTGCCCCGCTGGACCCAGTACCTCCAGCCCGCCATCGCCGGCCTCCTCGTCGGCTCCATCGGCTACTTCGGCTTCCCGGAAGTCATGGGCGTCGGCTACCACGTCATCGATCAGGCCATGCACGGCCAATTCGTCTGGCAGATTCTCATCGCCCTCGTCTTCCTCAAGCTCGTCGCCACCACCGTCTCCTTCACCAGCGGCACCCCCGGCGGCATGTTCGCTCCCACCCTTTTCATCGGAGCCATGCTCGGCGGCGCCGTCGGCGCCTTCGAAAAACACTTCTTCCCCGGACTCTCCGGCACCGTCGGCACCTATTGCCTCGTCGGCATGGGCGTCCTCTTCGCCGGTTTCCTCCGCGTCCCCCTCACCTCCGTCTTCATGGTTCTCGAAATGAGCGGCAATTCCTCCATCATCCTGCCGCTGATTCTCGCCAATACCATCGCCTTCCTGCTCTCCCGCAGCCTGCAGCCCGTCGGCATCTTCGAAATCTTCAGCCACCAGGACGGCCTCGACCTCCCCTCCATGGAGGAACAGCGCGAGGAATCCGCCCTCCACATCGAGGACGCTCTCCAGCCCGTCAACATCCCCATCGCCCGCGCCGCCGACACCCTCAAATCCGTCTCCGCTATCCTCGCCGAATCGCACGCCAAGGCCTGCCTCATCCGCATGCCCGATGGCTCCTGGTATTCCATCAGCAGCGACGAACTGACCACTGCTGCCGCCACACTCTCGCCCGATGCCGCCATCCAGCTCGCCATCAAATCCGATCGCGCGCCCCAGCTCTTCCCCGATATGCCCCTCGACAGCGCTCTCCACCACTTCCCGCGCTGGCCCGTGCTGCCCATCTCCAACCGCGCCAGCCGCGGAGCCGTGGAAGGCGTGCTCACCCTCGAAGACGTTCTGGGCCGCTATCGTAATCCGGAATAGTCAATCGGTCCTTGCACTGCCGCTCCCGCATCGCTACCCTCAGGAGTAACGACCCCTTTCATGCTGAGTCTCTACCAGCGCCTGATTCTCGGCTGTCTCGTCCTCGTCGCCATCGTCACCGGCGTCAGCATGCTGGTGCGCACCTCCTTCGTCCAGCTGGCCGCTCTCGACGCGCGCGTCCGCGTCGCCGAAACCGCTGTCGCTTCCCTGGCTTCAGCCCAGGGCGCACTCGCCCACGAGGAAGTCTCCGCCGCCCAAATCATCATCGGCACTGCGAATTTCACCGGCTTCCGTGTCAGCGCCCGCCATACCCAGAACCTCCTCCATGTAGCCGCCGTCGCGGTCTCCCGGTTCGCTCCTTCCATCCCCGTGGAGCGGCTCGTCCAGCAGCATAACCACCTGCTTCTCCATACCCCCGCCGATCCCGCCCGTCTCGTCCGCGACCTCGGCGGCATCCGCTCCCAGTTGCAGCACGACCAGGATCTGCTCGCCGCCCGCCGCAACTCCGTCGTCTCTGCCCTCCGCGGCCGTCAGCAGACCCTCCGCGCCCGTCTCATCGCCGCCTGCGGAGTCGCCATCGCCCTCGCCATCCTCATCTCCGCGGTCATGCTCTTCTTCGTCATCTCCCCGCTGCGCCAGACCGCCCGCATCGCCCGCCGCATCGCCCAGGGCGACCTCAATCAGCGCGTCGAATGGCGCTCCGACGACGACCTCGGCGCCATCGCCACCGAGCTCAACCGCCTCGCCATCCGCCTCCGCGACCTCCGCGAAACCGAATCCGGACGCCGCCAGATGGAATTCCAGCTCGCCGACGCCGTCGTCCGCTCCATCTTCGAGCCCGTCATCGTCACCGACGGACGCGGCCAGGTCCTCAAGCTCAACCAGGCCGCCATCGAGCTTCTCGGCGCAACCTCCCAAAACCCCGAGTCCGACCGCCAGATCCTCACCTCTACCCCCGGCGGCGACCGCATCCTCTCCGCCATCCGCTCCGCCGTCTCCATGCAGCGCGCCACCACCGGCGAGGAAGCCGATGCCGCCCTCCTCCCCATGCGCATCGGCCAGGCCGAGCACAGCTACCGCCTCCGCACCACCCCCATGCGCGACAGCGAAGGCAAACTCCTCGGCGCCGTCACCCT
>DAHVZZ010000113.1:0-11418 GCA_027323785.1 Acidobacterium sp.
GTTCCGTCGTCCTCATAGAGCGTGAAGCTGCCATTCTGTCCTGGATACACCCGCACCACTAGAGGGTTCGCAGGCTGGGCGGCCGGGCGCAGACGCACAGGCTGCATCGGGAGCGGCACGCCGCCGCGCACGAAGACCGGAATCTCGCCGGCCGAGGCCAGCATGGTGCGATCGCCCGCCTGGTTCACGCGCTCGTTGTTCAGCAGATTCCACCAGCTTCCGCCGGGGAACCACATATCCGTCGCGCCCATCCATGCCTTGCCCATGCCCCGGGTGACGATGGGTGCAACCAGCAGATCCGGACCAAATTCATATTCATCGCGGTGGTCGTAAGCCTCCGCGCTCTTCGGATAATCCAGATACAACGGCCGAACCAGCGGCAGCGAGGTTTTCCAGGTGAGATACGACGACGTATAGATGTAGGGAAGCAGTTGTGCCCGAAGGTCATAAGCTCGCCGCGTGGCGCTCACAGCCTGCGCGCCATAAGCCCAGGGATAGCGGAAATCTCCGAACTGGATGGTGCCGTGCGTGCGAAAGACCGGGCTGAGCACGCCGAACTGCGCCCAGCGGGTGAAGAGCTCCGAGGTGGGAATCTTCAGGCGGAAGCCGCTCACGTCGTTCGACCAGTAATCCGCTCCGACATTTCCGCCGGTGGCCGTGTAGGGAATCTCAAAGCGCAGCACTCGCCATAGTGAAGATGTGTCTCCGGAGAAGGAGACCGGATAGCGCTGGTCGCCCCATCCGCCCCAGCGGCTGAAGGACGCTCCGCGCTTTCCGGTGCCCGGACGCTCGATATTCCAGAAGTCCAGGGCGTTGTCCCAGCCGACGTGCACGCCGCCATCGAGCCACCAGAAGTCGATGCCCTGCTTCTCCATCGGGTCCATCATGAGCCTGAAGTAGTTGCGCATGAACTTCTGGTTGGTGTCGTCGAACGGAAGCACTTTTTTCGCTGCCGGATTGACGCCGATGGCCTTGCAGAACTCGTCGTACTGGCTGTACCAGGGGCCCACACCGTCCTGCGGATGCCAGTTGACGGTGACGTGGAGATCGCGCTGGTGCAGCCACTGCAGCAGTTGGGTCGGATGGGGAATGAGCTTTTTATTCCAGTCCATCGAACCCCAGTGGGGCGGCGTGTGCCAGCCCATGTCCATGACCAGCACGTCCAGCGGAAACTTCTCCGCGTCGTAGTTCAGAACCATTTGCTGGAACTGGTGCTGCGTGTAGTTCTTAAAGCGCGAACGCCACGAGCCCAGCATGAAGCGCGGCGGGATGGGAATGCGCCCGCTGATGGCCGTCAGATCCGCGAGCGCCGCGTGGTAGTTGTCCTTCCCGTAGCCGAAGAAATACCAGTCGTCGACCTCATCCGCCGGGCGCGTTTGCCTCCATGGGTTCGGACCGTCGCTCACCAGGAAGGATTTATCGCGGTGCAGGTACCAGCCATTGCGCGACACCGCTCCGTCGGGCAGCGGCTGCGCTCCCGTACACCCATCCAGGTCGGCGAGCGTGCCGCCCAGGTTGCCGGTCTGCTTCATGCCGGGATGCCAGGCGGTCCATTGTCCGTCGCCATTGAGAAAGGCGACCGACAGGTTCTGCGCTTCGAATCCAGTACCGCCCTTCCATGTCAGCTTCATGCGCGCGGTGGCAATCTTCAGGACGCCATCCGCATGCGTGGACGTAAACTGCGGCGGCGGCACGTTGCGCTCCCAGGCGAAGTAGGAGCGGCGGTTGATAAACTTCCCGTCGCGGCTGTACTCCATGCGGATCAGCGTGGGGGTGATGACGGTGAAGCGCGCATGACCATCCACCACAACGCCGGAGCGGGCAGCGGTGGCCGCCGCCAGCGGCGCGGCGCACAAGCCCATGGCCGCGATCCATGCCAGAACCATTCTCCACTTCCGGACAACTCGTGATTCCAATACCTTCCAACACATCAGACTGCTTCCCCTTCGCACGTGTCTCTCCATGCCCTGGCCGATCGTGCGCATGTTCGAGTGGATTGCCGCGGCACTTCTCGCAGCGATGGTTCCTGTTGGGGCAATCGTACATCACCTCGCCGGGCGGGAACGCTGCCTGAGATGGGGGAGCGGAATTTCCGTGGACCGTCAGAAGTCAGGTTTACCAGGCCCGCCGGTGGGCGGTGTCGGTAAGGCGGTGGCCGCAAGACACCGGTTGAGAAGGTCAGGCGTCCGCGCAATCGCTGGTGCAGCAGAAAGAGCATTAGACTTGGTTGTTGCATGGGGAGGCGTCCATGGCTTTCCGTGGTTTTCGCGTTGGTCCGGTTTGTGCGTCCGCCGGGCTGCTCCGGGCCGGCTTTGCCGCGCTGTCTGTCGCAATCGTTTCCGCGTCGCTGGTGGCGTGTGGATCGAGCGGGGCTTCTTCCCAGTCTTCTTCATCGCCGACGGGTTCGGGCACCTCTTCAGGGACGGCCGGCCAGCGCGCGGACGCGATGCTGGCGAAGATGACCCAGGCGGAGAAGCTGCAACTGGTTGAGGGCGGCGTGACGACGAACAGCACCAATGTTCCGCCCCTGCCGCGCGGCGCGGGCGGATGGATTGCCGGCATTCCGTCGCTGGGGATACCGGCGCTCTACTTCGCGGACGGCAGCGTGGGGGTGGGCAACGGCGTGGGCCAGGCGACGGCGCTGCCCTCCGGTATTGCGCTGGCCGCGGGATGGGACACCAGCGAGGCGTATTCCTACGGGCAGGTGATTGGGACGGAGCTGAGCGACTACGGCATCAACGTGAACCTGGGCGGCAACGTCAACCTGGCGGCGGGCCGCGAACCGCGGGATGGGCGCACCTTTGAGACGAAGGGCGAGGACCCGATCCTCGCCGGCAAAATCAATGCGGCGCAGCTGAAGGCCATCCAGGATCAGCACGTGATCGCGGACATCAAGCACTTTGCCTTCAACGATCAGGAGACGGGCCGCACCACCGCGGATGCGATTATCAGCGAGCGCGGCGGGCGGGAGAGCGATCTGCTGGCGTTTGAGATCGGGGTGAAGGACGCGGATGTTCAGTCGGTGATGTGTTCCTACAATCTGACCAACGGGGTTTACGACTGCGAAAACAGCCACCTGCTGGACGATGTGCTGAAGGGCGACTGGGGCTTTAAGGGCTTTGTGATGTCGGACTGGTGGGCGACCCACAGCACGGCGGCCGCGGCCAACGCGGGTCTGGACCAGGAGCAGCCGAACGAACAATACTTCTCCAGCCTGGGGCAGGCGATTCAGGATGGACAGGTGCCGCAGTCGCGGCTGGACAACATGGTGCATCGCATTCTGCGGGCGATGTATGCGGTGGGCATCTTCGACCATCCGCCGACGATTCAGCCCATCCCCGCCGCGGCCGATGCGCAGGTGGCCCAGCAGGTGGAGGAAAACGGAGCCGTGCTGCTGAAGAATGCGAACGCACAGCTCCCGCTCGGCGCGGGAGTTCAGTCGATCGCCGTGATCGGATCGCATTCGGATATCGGGGTGTTGTCCGGCGGCGGCTCGGCGCAGGTGACGCCGGTAGGCGGCCCCGCGCTCACGGAGGGGTATCCCTGCCCGCCCTGCTGGTCGCGGGTGGTGTGGGATCCGTCGTCGCCACTGAAGGCGATTGAGGCGATGGTTCCGAGCGCGAAGGTGCAATACGACCCCGGAACCGATGCGTCATCGGCGGCGGCGCTGGCCGCGTCGTCGCAGGTGGCCATCGTTTTTGTGAGCCAGTGGGAGAGCGAGGGCATGGATGTGCCCAGCCTCAACCTGACGGATGTGATCCACAATCCGCCCATCGATCAGGATGCGCTGGTGAGCGCGGTGGCCGCGGCCAATCCACACACGATTGTGGTGATTGAGAGCGGAGGGGCCATTGTGATGCCGTGGCTCAGCCAGGTGAGCGCGGTCCTGGAGGCGTGGTATCCGGGACAGAGCGGCGGGCCGGCGATTGCGGATCTGCTGTTTGGCAAGACCGATCCTTCGGGCAAGCTGCCGATTACCTTTCCCGCCAGCGTCGATCAGCTGCCGCGTCCTGCGATTCCGCAGCCGCCGGACGGAACCACGCCGTTTCCCGTGAACTACTCGGAAGGATTCGATGTCGGTTACAAATGGTTCGACGCGAATGGCCTGAAGCCGTTGTTCCCCTTCGGCTTCGGCCTCTCCTATACGACGTTTGCGATTTCCGGGGCCACGATCACGAATAACCTGACCGACACGAGCAATCCCAATATTCAGGTAACAGCGACGATGTCAAATACAGGAGCGGTGTCGGGCGCAGATGTCGCGCAGGTCTATCTGGGTATGCCCGCGTCCACGGGCGAGCCGCCGCATCGTCTGGTTGGGTGGAAGAAGGTTACTCTGGCGCCCGGAACGCAGGAGAAGGTGACCATCGAGATCGACGAAAACGACTCGTCGCATCCGTTTTCTTATTGGGACGACACCTCAGGCCAGTGGGTGATGGCTCCGGGCCAGTACACGATCTACGTGGGCGATTCGTCGGCAAATCTACAGGAGGTGGGAAGCTTTTCGGCGGAGTGAAGAGAGAAGAAGAGGAGGAGGATATGATGAGGAGAGAATACCTCTCCTCATATCCTCATGGGCATGATGATATAGCGATACTTATATTCGTCGGAGGGATCTTCCGGGCGAATCTGGCCGGCGGACTGGGCGTCCTTGAACTCCAGCCGGACTTCGCCCGTGTTTCCGATGGCTTTCAAAAACTCGATGAGATAGGACGAGTTAAAGCCAACCATGATTGGGTCAAAGTTGTACGGCGTCTCAATGGTATCTTCCGACTCTCCGGCATCGGTGGAGGACGAGGATACCTTCAGTTCGTTCTGCTCGATGCGCATGCGGATGGCGCCCGAGCGCTCGTCGGCAAACTGGGCGACGCGCTGGATGGATCCGAAGAGATCCTCGCTGCGGACGATGACGAATTTGTTGTTGTCCCGCGGCATCACCGCTTCGTAATTGGGGAACTGGCCGGTCAGCTTGCGGCTGGTGAGGACGCGCGGCCCGATGCGGAAGAACAGGGTGGAATCGTCGTCGGCAAACTCGAGAAACTCAGCATCGGTGGCCGACAGGAGGGTCTGCATTTCCTGCAGGGCCTTGCGCGGTATGAGGGTTTTCTTCTCGCCGGTGATGCCGGCAAAGTCCTCGCCGGCCTTCTCAATCCAGGCGAGCCGATGGCCGTCGGTGGCCACCATGGCGATGGATTCGGCTTTGAGGATCATGAGCGAGCC
This sequence comes from Acidobacterium sp., assembly GCA_027323785.1. GTDB lineage: Bacteria > Acidobacteriota > Terriglobia > Terriglobales > Acidobacteriaceae > Palsa-343. Next base: position 5,221 of record DAHVZZ010000113.1, read on the forward strand.
GTTGAGCGTGTAGCGGGATTCCTCGTTGGAGATGGCGAAGATGGTGCGTGCGATCAGGGTGCGCAGCGAGGCGACGGGGATCTTCATGGCCATGCCTTCGGGAAACTCGGGCACCTGGGGGAAGTTGGCTCGGGCCATGCCCACCATGCGCGTGTTGGAGCGGCCGGCGCGAATCTGAACCCAGTGGTTTTCCAGCAGCTTAATGGAGATGTCGCCATCGCCCAACAGTCGGATGTAGTCGTAGAGCTTGCGCGCCGGAATGGTGCAGGAGCCGGGCTTCTTCACCTTCGCGGCGCAGGAGGTGCGGATGCTCTGGTCGAGATCGGTGGCGGTGATGACGATCCGGTCTCCGTCGGCTTCCAGCAGAAAGTTGGAGAGGATGGGAATGGTCGTCTTCCGTTCCACCACGCTCTGTGTGGCAGTCAGCTCGCGCAGCAGATCCTGGCGGCTCACGCTGATTTCCATGGCGGCGCCCTGAACGGCCTTTTCCTGTTCCACTTCAGCCGGCATCTCGATTCCCCCGTTGCGGTTTGACTCACTGTACACCATGCGGCGCGGAACTCCGCGGCAGTGTGCTCAATCGCCATCCATTCTAGTAATAAAAGGGTTTCCTTTGCTCTCTGGAAAACGCGTCAGGAGTGTGAGAACCGGCGCCGGGGCTGGAACTGGCGTCCGGACGTGGCGTGGATGCGGGGACGAGCGACGGCTATTACGAGATCAATTAGATATTTCTCCCGTAGTAGTAATCGTTCGGCGAGGAAAAGTGGAAAGAAGGACGATAACCGCATCTGGAGCGGCTTTGAGAAGGGTACGAGTTTTAGAAAACGTGGTCGTTTTCGATAGGACAAGGAGGAAACTCCGGTGGAACGCGAGAGAACGGCCACTGGATCTCCGCTTTATGAACACGCCGGCCGGAAATGGCTGTGGAAAGCGAGGCGGAGACGTGGAAAGCGCGTCCAGGCGGCGGCGGAGCGCGGCTTTCGCGTGACCCGGTGATCCACAGCGGACGGGATGTCCGCAGCTTCCACAGGCAGGACGCGGGGCTGCGGAAAGCCGGGGCGAAACTCGCGACCGGTACGCGGCAGAAACGCGTAAAGATTTTTAGTCGGCTTTGCCGGAGCCGGGCCCGGGGTGGGCGATGCTGATGCCGCCGTTCACCGTCTGCAGATGAATGGTCGGGCCTCCATTCCCGAGGTTGGCATCCAGATGGTTGCGGACGTTGCCCTGCACGTTCACCGGGAAGCTCGCGGAAATGCCGCCATTGACGGTGCCGGCGTCGACGTGGGCGGAGTACTGGTCGGGTACGCGCAGATCGATGCCGCCGTTGGTGGTGTCGGCGCGCAGCCCCGCGCCCTGCCAGGTATCCCCGGCCAGGGTGATCTGGATACCGCCATTGATGGAGTGGCCCTGGACGTCGCCGTTCATGGAGCGGAGGGTCACGCCGCCATTGGTATTGCCGAAGCGCACCTTGCCGTTCAGGTGGTCGAGGGCGATACCGCCGTTGGTGTTGCTGAAGTGCCCCGTGATGCCGCGGGGCACCAGCAGGCGATAGTTCACCGAGTAGCCGGAAAAGAAGAAGAAGTGCGGACCGCGATCGTAGATGTCGCCGTTAGCCGTGTGCACCTGGATGCTGCGCAGCAGGCGATCGGCTTCCCGGTTCGAGGAGGCCCAGACGTTCACGCTGGCTTCCAGCTCGACGTCGGAGCGGTCCTGGCCGATCACATGGATCGATCCATTGGTGCTGCTCACGCTCAGGGGATTGCCGTTGAGGGTCAGCGTTGCGCGCCGCAGCTGGCATTCATGTACCGCGCCCCAGTGTCCCCAGGAATTCCGGTCGCTGTCCGGGCAGTTTCCGGTGGTCCAGTTCCCGCGCGACTGCGTGCCGGCGTGGACGCGCCTGTCCTGCCTCCAGTGCGGCAGCAGAGCCCCGAGTATCACAACGGCGCACAGCACCACGACGAAGGCAATAAACCGGCGCATGGCATGGACCTCTTTCGATGGATACGGAGTAGGGGGCATTCGGGTTCTCGCTTTTTCTGCCTCAGAAGTCGACTCAAGGATGATGCAGATGAACCGCCAAAGTCGAGTCCGATAAGCCATTTACCATCAGCAACTTGAATTTGGGTAAAAGCGAGAAGGTGTCCATTTTGAAGCGAGGGTGTCCGTTTGCGGACAGTGGAAGGCCTGTCGGGATTCCCGGAGCGCTGACCGCCATGATCGCCATCCGAGTTGCCACAGCAGTGGCGTCGGCTGGCCACGCCCTCGGCGGTCGACCCGGCCATGCTGCTGCGTGAGGAATAAGCCTACCTGTCGGGACGATTCTCCCCGTTCCGCCACGGACAATGGCGGCATCCCGAGCCGCAGCAGTAGCCCCGCCTGCGGTGAAACGCCTCCGTGAAGACCACATACGGACCTTCCCGGTAGAAGTCGACGCCCTCCACCGGCTCCTGCATCTCCTGCATGGGCCGCGCTTCAGGAACTTCAGGCAATTGCGCCTCCTTCGGCCGGTTCCCAGCGGAAGACGCCCGGCGTTGCCACCACTTCCGAATCACCCGACACCTCCGCGATCCCCGCCGGCGGCAGAGTCACCGTATTTCCGGCAATGGCCGTTGCCCGCTCGCCGGGAATGACCACGCCGACCAGGTTCAGCGGGTCGGTTGCCGCCATGGTCAGCGGAGCCATGCCTTCCAGTGTGCGCCCGCGTCCGGCGCGCAGGGCGTCGGCGGCTTCCGGCAGCGCAAACTGCTCACCGCCGAAACCGGCCACGAATCGCCCGCCCCGCACCACGCCCCGCGCCTCCATCCGCCGGAACATGGGCGCCAGCTCGCGCCACGGCGGAGCCGTTGTCTCCCGCGCCAGCACGTCGCGGAACACCACTCCATAGCGCCGCAGCAGCACCCGGCACGCGGACTCCACCTGCGCATCGCGCCGGGCCGCTGCGGCGCCCGCGGCCCGCGCGGCCTCCTCGCCAGAGGGGCGTGGCATGGTCAGGGCCAGCGCCGAAGCCGGGTCATCCGGCTCCTGCAGCAGGCCCCATCGGCCGGCTGCATTTCTGCCGTTTCTGCCGGCGCCTTTCCTTCGCGGATCGATCAGTGCCCGCAGGCTGTCAAAGCCATCCGCCGTCACCAGGCCCGCGGCTACCAGCTCCCACAGCGCGCGCTGCGCCTCGGCAGGTGTAACTCCCAGAGCGCGAACCAGATCGCTGGCAAACATCGCTCCCCGCGATGCCAGCAGAGCCCGCGTCCGGTTAGCCACCTCGCTCAGACCGGCGGTCAGCCGCGCCTCTTCGATCTGTCGCCGTTCCAGGCACAGATCCATCCACAGCGCCTCTTCGCGGACAAAGAACGTCACCGGAGCCATGCTGGTCGGGACCACTCTGCGCGGTCCGCGCCCGTCCGGCTGGGCAAAGGCCGGATGCGGCGAGATTCGTCCCCATCCCACCGCGCCCGTCAGGCACAGCGCGTCGAGCCAGCGCGGGTCGTACCCGGCCACCCGTTGCGGCAGAAGACTGCGCCCCCACTCCGCCGCCGGAGCCTCGAATCCCTCCAGCCGACGGAGCGCCTCCAGGAGACCGTCCTCGCCTGTCAGCTGCCGCCGCTCGCCCACATGTTGCCAGTCGATGAGGAACCGCAGGTACGCCGCCGGACTCACTGGCTCGATCTGCTTCCGCAGGGCGTTCAGGGTCCGCTTATGGATTCTCTGGAGAATCCGGCGCTCGCACCACTCCACATCTTCGTCCGCCACAGCCGCGGCGGTCGCGCGCTCGAAGACGCCGCGCAGCACCGTCCCGGTTGTTTCCAGATGCAGCATTTGCTGCCAAACAGCGCCAGGGTGCAGCTCCAGCCGCGCCGCGAGATCAGCCGCCGTGGCAGGTCCGGTGATTTGTAACCAGCCCTGCACTGTTTTCCTCAGAATTTCCTCAGCGGTGGGAATCTCACCCGCCGTTTTCATGGGATGGACGCCAAGTTGCGCCTCTGGCCACAAAGCTGGCACCCAGGTGGTACGTTCCGTCGCCACCTGGAACCTGCGGGTGCTATTACCGGCACTGAGGTGGGCTATGGTCGCGCGTCCCGTATTCTCCAGGCGAGTGGCGAAGACATCCCACCCGCGCGCCCGCGCATCCAACAGGACTTCGAGGGGCAGCAGCACCAGGCCGCAGAGCAGGTCGTGAAACTCGTGCTCGTCCCGGATGTCCGGCCATATCTCGTCGCGCACTTCGGTGATGGCCTCGGGGGAAAGCCTGCCCGCCTCCCCCAGTGCCGCATCCGGCAGCACGCCGCGCATCTGGACGGCACGCGTCCTCCGCTCCTCCAGCCCCGCATCGTCGAGAAAGGCATAGGGATTGGCGTTGATCAGCTCATGCGCAAACGCCGACGGCGTGGTCGTATCCACGGCTACGCAGCGGATGCGTCCCTCCTCCATCGCGCGCAGAACCACCTGCAGGCCCTCCAGGTCCATCGCCTCCTGCAGCACATCGCGCATTACTTCCCGCACCAGCGGATGATCGGGAATCTGAATATCGCCCTCGATGTTCTCGAAGCAGGCGGCCGCCTGCGGAAAGACGCTGGCCAGCAGATCGTCGCTGCGAATCCGCTGGATCTGCGGCGCGACCTTTCGACCTTTCTGAAACCGAAGCAGTTGCAGACTGCGAGAAGCATCCCAGCGCCAGCGCGTCTTGAAGACCGGAGCCGCCAGCGATGCCTGCTCCAGCAGTTCGCCCGCTGTCTCTGGCGTGAGGAAGTGGAAGACATCGCTGAGGGGAAAACTGTGCTGCTCGGCCAGGCAGATGTTCAGCCCGTTATCCGTGGCCGCGGCCTGCAGCTCGAAGTTGAAGCCGCGGCAGAAGCGCTTCCGGAGCGCCAGTCCCCACGCCTTGTTGATGCGGCCGCCGAACGGCGCGTGCAGAATCAGCTGCATCCCGCCGCCCTCGTCGAAGAAGCGTTCCGCAACCACCGTCGTTACAGAAGGGACGGTACCTAGGACTGCGCGCCCCTCGGCCACATAGCGGATGAGCTGCACGGCTCCCGCATCGCAAACGCGGCACTCGCCCTTCAGCCACTCCGCCGTTTCGGCCACCTCGGGAATGGTTGGGGAGATGTAGCCGGGCAGCACGTTGCGCGTCCGGCTGTCGATCTCCACACGCAGCTCCGAGACAAATTCCGAGAGCTCCCGGGTCCGCAGCGGAGCTTCGCCAAACCAGAAGGGCAGCGTGGGCGGAGCGCCGTGAGCATCTTCCACCAGCACCTGCCCCGAAGATTCGATCCGCTGGATGCGCCAGCTGGCGTTGCCCAGCTGCACTACATCGCCAGGCGACGAATCCACTGCAAAGTGCTCATCGAGCGTCGCAATCTGTACTCCTTCCGGTTGCAAAATCACCGGGAAGAGCGCCGTGTCCGGAATAGCACCGCCATTCGTAATCGCCGTGGTCCGCGCGCCGTGCCGCGCCTGGATGCGTCCCTGAACCTGGTCGCGCAGCAGATAGGCCCCATAGCGCCCGCGGCTCGACTCAATCCCGTCCGTGAGCAGGGTGAGGGCGCGATCGAATTCTTCCCAGGCCAGGTTTCTGTAGGGATAAGCGCGCCGGAAAACCTGCCACAGCGCGCGTTCGTCCCATGGTTCTGCCGCGCAGGCTGCCACAATCTGCTGCATCAGCACGTCGAAGGGTTTCTCCGGAACCTCCAGCCGATCGAGCACGCGGGAGCGCATCGCCCGGATCAGCGCCGCTTGTTCCACCAGGTCGTCGCGGGTCACGGCAAAGAAGCGGCCCTTTGGAGTGGCTCCGCGCCAGTGCCCGGCTCGTCCCACACGCTGCATGGCAACGGCTATCGCCCGCGTGGACTGCACCTGGCAGACGAGATCGACGGTGCCGATGTCGATTCCCAACTCCAGCGAGGCTGTTGCCACCAGCACGCGAACCTCGCCCGCCTTGAGCCGCCGCTCCGCCTCCAGGCGCAGCCTTCGCGACAGGCTGCCATGGTGGCAGGCGACCTGCTCCACGCCCAGGCGCTCGCCCAGCTGGAAGGCCAGGCGTTCGGCCATGCGGCGGGTATTCACAAAGACTAGAGTCGAACGGTGCTCCCCCGCCAGCTCGGCGATCCGGTCGTAGACCCCGTCCCAGATGGACATCGTCGCCACCGAACCCAGCTCGTCGCCGGGAACCTCAATGGCCAGATCCAGCCGCCGGCCCTCGCCCGCGCG
>DAHVZZ010000143.1:0-3499 GCA_027323785.1 Acidobacterium sp.
GCCGGTCGCTGGAAGGAACGCCAGCAGGTCATCACCACCATCGAGCCTGCCCGCGGCTGGAACATCGGCAAAAAATACTAGCCGCGTCCAGAATCAAAAACGGGAGCGCCCACAGCGCTCCCGTTTTTTCATCCCTACGCCGCCCCGCGAAGCAGCTCCGCAACCGCCTCCGGGTTCCGGGCGATCACCTGTAAATAGGCCCGCGCCGGCGCATCCGGAAACTTGCGCCTTTGCTCCCAGTCACGCAGCGTCCCCAGCGGAATGCGATACTTCTGAGCGAAAGCCTCCTGTGTCAGGCCGACCTTCTCACGCAGCTTTTTCACATTCGGAACGTGCGTCATTCCTCGCCTGTCCCGCGGCAGGGGCTGCGCATCGGGATCGCCCTCCGCGGCCGAGTGAATTTCCTCCTGCGTCAGCTCCGCCACTCTCGTCCAGTCGGTCCCGGTCTCCTGCTGCGCATCCCCCACCCTACGGATGACCTTCGTAGTACCAGCTCTCTTCATAGCGCTCCGCCCTTCGTACGGAAATGATGCGAATCAGCCCCTCTGAACGTTCCGTCGTCACGACCAAAAGAATCCCATGCGCAGTCATCCCCAGCGTGATCATCCGATCTTCGCCGTATTCGTATCGTTCGTCGATCCACGATTCGGCGTCCGGATCCTCAAGCGCCGGTATGCCATCGGCAAGCGAAAGATGATGTGTCCGGCGATTCTGCGCGTCTTTGTTGTCGTGCCACTCGTATTCCACGACGCCTCACAGCTCCGGGTTCCGCACCGAATCTTGCATGGTTCAGTCAATACTACGGCGTAGCCGTATTCCGGTCAACTTTCACGCCTCAGCCACCCATGCCCTGATTCCTCCGCACCCACTCGGCTCCATCCAGGCGTAAACTCGCCTTGATCGTCTCCGGACCTTCCCCACAACCTCATGCCCACACACATCGCCCTGCTTCGCGGCATCAACGTCGGCGGCAAAGGCATCCTGCCCATGAAGGACCTTGCCGCTCTCTGCTCGGCTCTCGGCTTTGCCGACCCCAGAACTTACATCCAGAGCGGCAACGTCCTCTTCGAATCCCCGCTGTCCCGGCACAAACTCCGCACCGCTCTCGAAGACGCTCTCGCCGCCAGAATGGCCCGGAAGGTGGACGTGCTTCTCCGCACCCCACAGGAACTGCGCTCCATCCTCGCCGCCAATCCCTTCCCCGGCAGGGAGCCGTCCAAAACCGCTGTGGTTTTTCTCGGAAATGCCGTATCCGGCGAGATTTTCAGTCGCGTCTCTCCGCCGGGCGGCGAAGAGATCCACCCCTGCGGCACTGAGGTCTTCGTCTTCTACCCCAACGGCATGGGACAGACAAAACTGAAGCTTCCCCTGGCCGGAGTTCCATCCACGATCCGCAACATCGCCACCGTGGCGAAACTCCTCGCCCTCGCCGAAGGTTCCGCGAATTCAGCTTAATTTCCCAGATTTTCGATCCGCGCAATCGTATTCGCCGCAAGCATCTGCTGGATCGTCTCGCGCAGGAACGGGTGCGGGTTCACCGGTGTGTTGTTGATGCGCACTTCGTAGTGCAGGTTCGGTCCCGTCGTCCGGCCGCTCTCGCCCACGTAGCCAATCACCTCTCCACGATGCACCTGCTCCCCTGCCGTCACCGCAAATCCGGAGAGGTGCGCGTAGAAGGTCTGAATCCCATGCGCATTGTTGAGAATCACCAGCCGGCCGTAACCGGTTTCCCAGCCCGCCTTCTCCACCACCCCGTTCGCCGTCGCATGGACCGGAGTGCCGAAACTCGCTCCGATGTCCACGCCCGTGTGGAACTCTCCCTCCGCCGGGTCCAATGGATCTTCGCGCTCTCCGAATCCGCTCGTCACGGGTCCAGCCACCGGCCACAGCGAGGGCGCTCCAGGCAGATTCACCCATCCCGTATGCGCCGTCGCAACCGTCGTCGTTGTGAATGACCCGATATGCCCGGACAGCGCATCGCTGCGCAGCATCGACAGCTGATCCAGAGACGCCTGGTAATCCGCGCTGCTGAACTCGCCGTCCATTCCCGCCGCCGGCGCGGCCGACAGCGCCGCCTTCACGCTGTGCGCCCGGCGCAGCCCATAGAGAGCCGTCACCTCGCTCGCCAGCGATCCCAGCGAGGCCGCCTGGATGTCCTTTTCCTGTGCCACCGCCTGCAGGTGCCGGTAATCGCGCCGCAGCGCCTCCCGCTGCGACCGCACCTGATTGAACGAGGCCGTCTTCAGCAGCATCCGCGTGTAGGAGCCGGCCATCCCCGTGATCGTGAAGGCCCCCACCACCGCCGCCGCAATAAACACGCCCGCATAGTGCAGAGGGACCGGTATCTTACGGAGCGGTCCGTCCTTCTCGCGGGCAACAAAAATGATGTAGTAGCGTCTGCGCAAATTCCCTGTTTCCGGAATATCCGGAAATCTCCTCGTCGAAGTCGAGCGACCGGGGGATTTGTTGTAAGTACTGTCGCTTGAACGCTATCAGCCTGTGACCGTTGAGTCAATCACAATTCGAAAACGACCTTACGCAAGTAACCCAAAGGACAATTTCCGGTACCGAATTCTTAAGATGCATCGGGCAGGTCCGACGAGCCGGGGAGATTCGGCCTTTCTGCCCATTCTCGCATCCTAACAGACGCTCACAGCCACCGCCATGCGCACACCGCCAGCGCCGCCGCTGCCGCCGTCGAAAGCGTATTCACCGCATCGTTGTTCAGCCACCCCGGCCGCTCGGCAACCGCTCCCAGCAAGCTGTCCACCCACAATCCCACCACCCCCGCTCCACCCGCGATCAGCGCCCCCGAGCGCGTCAGCGGCGTAGCCGCCACCCCCACGGCCACCACAAGGGCCGCCCCCGCGCATCCCACCAGGGTCCCCAGCAGCGTCACCCCTCCGTCGGTTCCCGCCGCCACCACTCGCCCCGTCGTCACCAGCCGCGGAACACCGCCCAGTACCTGCCCGATCTCGGACGACAGCGTATCCGCCGTCGCTTCCGCCATCGCCGCCGCCACCGCCACCAGCATCGTGCCTTCCGCCGCGAACCGGCTCCCCGCCATCCACAATGCCACCTGCGGAAGACTCACCACCGCCGCCACCCCAAGATTCGCCGCCACCTGCGATGCCGTTCGTCCGCGCCGGCCCTCCGCCGTTCCCTGCTCCTCCTTGCGCCTCCGTCCGAATTTCGTCGCCCCCAGCGTCAGCACCAGCAGCGCCAGCAGCGGCCACAGTGTTGTCTGCCGCCCCGGACTCGCCAGATAAAATACCGCCGCAAAAATCCCTCCCGTCGCCGCTCCGCCCGCCGTCGCCGACCGCAGCCAAAATACCAGCAGCGCAAATGGAATACTCACCGCTGCCGCCTGCCACCACACCGCGCTCCCCGCCTCCCACGCGTGTCCGGACGCCAGCACCGCCCACGTTGCCGGAAAGGGAACCAGCGCCAGCAACACCGCCTGCGACTGCCAACTCAGGACTGTTCTTCTCTTGCGCCC
>DAHVZZ010000144.1:0-4217 GCA_027323785.1 Acidobacterium sp.
TCCCCGGCGAATACGCCGAGCCCGCGGGCGCGGTCCTGCTGGCGTTTGAAGAGGAAAAACCCGCGGGCTGCATTGCGCTGAAGCCGCTGGCCATTGACGGCCCCGCTCACCCCGGCGAGCGCGCCTGCGAAATGAAGCGCCTGTGGGTCCGTCCGGAATACCAGGGCAAAGGCATTGGCCGCGAGCTGGCTACAGCGCTGGTGGGCCTCGCGCGCGAACGCCGGTACACGGCCATGTACCTGGACACCATGCCCGGCTCGATGCAGCCGGCCTACGGCCTCTACCGCAGCATGGGCTTCGTTCCCGTCGAGCGCTACAACAGCAACCCCGTCCTGCGCCGGCCGGACGAACTCCAAATCGCCTTCCTCCGCATGGAGCTGTAAATGGGCCAACTCACCGTTCTCCAGGACACGCCGCACCCGCACGAACACTTCGCCGCCGCCCGCGAGCTGGAATCCCGCCTCCGCGCCGCGGTCCGCGGAGAAGTCCGTTTCGACGCCTCCTCGCGCGCGCTCTACGCGACCGATGCCTCCAATTACCGCCAGCCCCCGGTCGGCGTCGTCGTCCCTCTCGACGCCTCCGACGTCGAAGCCACCATCGCCGCCTGCCGCGATCTGGGTGCGGCCATTTTGCCGCGCGGAGCCGGCACCAGCCTCGCCGGCCAGTGCTGCAATGTCGCCGTGGTGCTGGATTTCTCGAAGTACATGCGCCGGCTCATCTCGCTCGATCCGGACCAGAAGCTTGCCGTGGTCGAACCCGGCATCGTGCTCGACCGCGTTCGCGAAGCCGCCGAGCAGTACCACCTCACCTTCGCTCCCGATCCGGCGACCCACTCCCGCTGCACCATCGGCGGCATGATCGGCAACAACTCCTGCGGCACGCACAGCGTGATGGGCGGCCTCACCGCCAATAACATCCGCTCCCTCGACCTGCTGCTCGCCGATGGAACCCGCATGACCGTCGGCGCGACCTCTGAGGAAGGATTCGCGGCCATCCTCCGCGCTGGCGGACGCCCAGCGGAAATCTATGCCGGAATGCGCCGCCTCCGCGACCGCTATGCCGACGAAATCCGCCGCCGCTTCCCCCGCATTCCCCGCCGCGTCTCCGGCTACAACCTCGATGAGCTGCTGCCGGAAAACGGCTTCCAGGTCGCCCGCGCCATCGTTGGCAGCGAAGGCACTCTGGCCACCGTCCTGAGCGCCACTCTGGACCTGATGCACAGTCCGCCCTGCCGCCGGCTCGCGGTGCTTGCCTTTCCTGACGCCTTCCGCGCCGCCGACGCCGTCCCTGACGTCATCGCCCACGGCCCCATCGGTCTTGAAGGCATCGACGCCATGCTTCTCGACTTCATGCGCCGCAAGCATCTCGCCGTGGACGACGTGAACCTGCTGCCCGAAGGCGGCGGCTTCCTGCTGGCTGAATTCGGCGCCGAATCCAACGAAGAAGCCGAAGCCAAAGCTCAGGCCTTCGTCGCGGCTTCCTTCCGCTTCCAGACCAAACCCCTCTCCGGCCACGTCTATCCGCCCGATCAGGCGGCCCGCATCTGGCATGTTCGCGAATCGGCTCTGGGCGCGATGGTCTTTGTTCCCGGCGAGCCGCACGGCTGGGAAGGCTGGGAAGACGCCGCCGTCCCTCCCGAAAAACTCGGCGTCTACCTGCGGCAAATCACCGCCCTCATGACCGAGTTCGGCTACCGCAGCCCGCTCTACGGACACTTCGGCCAGGGCTGCGTCCACTCGCGCATCAACTTCGATCTGGAGAGCGAGCCGGGCATCCGCAAATTCCGCCAGTTCCTCGATCGCGCGGCCGATCTGGTCATCGCGCTCGGCGGCTCGCTTTCCGGCGAACACGGCGACGGCCAGGCGCGCGGCGCTCTGCTGCCCAAAATGTTCGGCCCTGAGCTCATGCAGGCCTTCCGCGAATTCAAAGCCCTCTGGGACCCGGAAAATCGTATGAACCCCGGCAAGGTCGTCGACCCCATCCAGGTCTATCAGCCGGAAGAGAACCTCCGCCTCGGCCCCGGATATGAGTCGCCCCGCCCGGCCACTTTCTTCCAGTTCCCCGACGATCACGGCTCCATGGGTGAGGCCACACTGCGCTGCGTCGGCGTCGGCGCCTGCCGCAAAACCCACGCCGGAACCATGTGCCCCAGCTACATGGCCACCGGCGAGGAGCAGCATTCCACCCGCGGCCGCGCCCACCTGCTCTGGGAGATGCTGGAAGGCAAAATCCTCACGGGCGGCGGCCCTAACGCAGCCCCCGGTGCGGTCCAGTGGGACAACGAAGGTGTCCGCGAGGCGCTGGACCTCTGCCTCTCCTGCAAGGCCTGCAAAACCGAGTGCCCCGTCAGTGTGGACATGGCCACCTACAAGGCCGAATTCCTCGCCCACTATTACGAAGGCCGCCGCCATCCCCTGCATCACTACGCCTTCGGCTTCATGGATCGCCTCGCCCACGCCGCCTCGCTCATTCCCGGCGTCACCCCGCGTCTGGCCAACCTTCCCCTCGGGATGCCCGGCGTCTCCAGCGCGATCAAGGCCATCCTTGGCGTCGCCCAGCAGCGCACCCTGCCCCGCTTCGCGCCCCGCAGCTTCCAGCAGGAGTGGCGCAATTCCGGGCCGAGGCTCGAAGCGGAGTTGCCTGAACGGCTGGTCCCGGGCGCAGTCCTGCTGTGGCCGGACACCTGGAACAACTACTACCATCCGCAGTCGCTCCACGCTGCCGCCCGCGTCCTCGCCTCTGCCGGATTCTCTCCTGAAGTTCCCCGCCAGCACGTCTGCTGCGGCCGCCCGCTCTACGACTTCGGCTTTCTGCGCGAGGCGCGCCAGTACCTCCAGCGCATCCTCCACGACTTCGCCCCGCAGATCGACGCCGGCCTGCCCTTCGTCTTTCTTGAGCCAAGCTGCGCCACCGTCTTCCGCGACGAGCTGCAGAACTTCTTCCCCAAAGACGAGCGCGCCCGCAGGCTCGGCGACCAGACGCTGCTGCTCAGCCAGTTCCTCGTCCGCCACGCACCGGACTATGAGCCCGCGCAGCACCCCGGCGGCAAAATCGTCCTCCACGGCCACTGCCACCACAAATCGTCCCTGCAGATGACCGACGAGGTGGCCCTCCTCCGCCGCACCGGTGCCCAGGTCGAACTGCTCGACTCCGGCTGCTGCGGCATGGCCGGCCCCTTCGGCTTCGAGCACGACAAATATGAGGTGTCGCAGACCCTCGGCGAGCGCGTTCTGCTGCCCGCCGTCCGCAACGCCGCTCCGGATACCCTCCTCGTCGCCGACGGCTTCAGCTGCCGCGAACAAACCGCCCAGAACACCCCCCGGCGCGCGATGCACTTTGCCGAAGTGATTGCAGAAACGTCGTCGGCCAGTTGACACTTCTGCAGTATGCCCATATCTTGGAAGTCAGAGATGCAGGTTCGCGTCCATCATCGTCATCACCATCATCATCACGTGACGAGCGTGCCGGCGAACTTCTGCTCTCGAGGGTAAGAACCAGATACCCCAACAGGATCGAGATGAAGCCCGCCGGCGCCAGCGCTGACGGGCTTTTCCATTTTCAGACACAATTGAAGGACGGAACATGACCGAAATCAAAGTCGATTTTGCCAAGATGGATGGCCTCGTACCGGGCATCGTGCAGGATGCCCGCTCCGGCCAGATGCTGATGCTGGGCTTTCTCAATGAGGAAAGCTGGCGCAAAACCCAGGAGTCCGGATTCGTCACCTTCTGGAGCCGCACCCGCAAAAAGCTGTGGATGAAGGGCGAAACCAGCGGCAATCGCCTGCGCATCGTGGAAGTCTCCACCGACTGCGACCAGGACGCCCTGCTCTTCCGCGTGGAAGTGGAAGGCGACGGCCTCGTCTGCCACGAAGGCACGGTGAGCTGCTTTACCCGGCCGCTCAGCGTCGCCAGCGAGGTGCGGGCATGAGCCAGAAGCTTCGCCTCGGCATCCCCAAAGGCAGTCTGCAGGAATCCACCATCTCCCTCTTCCGCCGCGCCGGCTGGAACATCTACGCCGACGGCCGCTCCTACTTCCCCTCCATCGACGACATCGACATCGAGTGCATGCTGATCCGCGCGCAGGAGATGGCCCGCTACGTCGAGCACGGCGTCCTCGATGCCGGCCTCACCGGCATCGACTGGGTGGTCGAAAGCGGTCTCGAAGTGGAAAGCATCACCAGCCTGGTCTACGCCAAGCAGAGCCGCCGCCGCGTT
>DAHVZZ010000146.1:0-5797 GCA_027323785.1 Acidobacterium sp.
CCGCCTGCCTCGCCGATGGAGGCGATGCGCCTTTCCTGCGCCTCTACACCGCGAACGACGTGCGGGCGGCGCATATCCGGCAGCTCCCGTAACTTCTAAAACGCTCCCAATGACGATCGGGCGCATGTCTGGAAACATGCGCCCGCTGGATCAACCTGATAGAGAGCCCTGAACCCGATTTACTGCTGTCCGTTTACTGCTGCCCGTTTCCCGGCCCCATGCCGCCGCCCTGCTGCGAATTCTGCGCGGTGTTCTGGGGCTGGCCGCCGTTATTGCTCAGCAGCTGCACTTCCACGCGGCGGTTGTCTTTGCGGCCTGCCGCTGTTTTGTTGGATGCAACTTCCACATCCTTGCCGAGGCCAACCAGATAGAACCTGCGCGGAGACACGTTGTATTTCGCCGCCAGGTACCGCACCACCGACATGGCCCGGCGGTTGCTGAGTGCGTAGTTGTACGCCTTCGAGCCGGTGCTGTCCGTACCGCCGGTGACTTCGAGGATGTAGTTTTTCGTGCCCGCAAGCTGCCCGCCAAACTGGTCAAGCTTCTGCCGGGCGGCCGGCGTCAGGTTCGACTTGTCGAACCCGAAGTGTACTGAAACCTTCCCCACCTGCTGATAGTTCTCCAGATTCGCTACCACGTCCTGAAGCCGGTCCGCGCGGGTCACCGCCTGCTGCGCCGACTGCTGCGCCTCGTTGGCCGCCTGAGTGGCGTTCTGGGCATTCTGCGACGCCTGGCTGGCCGCATTCTGTGCTCGCTGGATTCCCTCCTGCGCCCGCGCGTCCACGTTCCGGATCGACTGCTCATTCCTCGCTGTCGCCGCATCCAGCTCGTTCGTCTTCTGGATGACCGGCTCGGTCTGACTCCTCACATACTTCTTGGTCGCGCAACCATTGGTCAGAATCAAAGAAAGCGCCGCGATGGCTACTCCCGCCCCGTAGGCTGAAATCCGTTTCATTGAAGTCTCTCCGTTCTTCTTTCCTTCTGATGCAAAGAGCGCACTCCGCATCCAGCGGGTTGCCTCCCTCAGTCGCCTCATCTGTTGCACCCCCGGTGCCAAACCCGAATCGAACAGTAAGTACTGTAATATGTGTAGCTTGAAAGAACCTGCCTCGACCACGTCAACCCTGGCCAGGTAGTTTTTACGCCCCCGCCTCTCCGCCCACCCGTAAAATAGAGCAGGCCGCATGGACTTACAGGAGAAGATTCGCACTCTACCCACCCGGCCCGGCGTCTATTTGTACAAAAATGCCGACGGCGAAGTGATCTACGTCGGCAAAGCCAAAAACCTCCGTTCGCGCGTCCGCTCCTATCTGCTGGAAGCCTCGCAGGCCAACGCCAAAACCGGCTCGCTCATGCGCGAAGCCATCGATGTCGACTACATCATGGTCGACAACGAACACGAAGCCCTGGCGCTCGAAAATAATCTCATCAAGCAGCGCAAGCCCCGCTTCAACATCCTGCTGCGCGACGACAAAACCTATCCCTACGTGAAGCTCACCCTCGCCGACCGCTACCCTAAGGTCTTTGTCACCCGCCGCCTGCGCCGCGACGGCTCCGCGTACTACGGGCCGTATTTCCCCGGCAATCTGGCCTGGCGCGTCGCCGACCTCATTCACCGCAGCTTCCTCATCCCCAGCTGCAAGGTGGACCTGAACCGCGATCACCCGCGCCCCTGCCTGCAGTACTACATCCGCCGCTGTCTGGGACCCTGCGTGCGCGGCCTCACCACGCCCGACGCCTATGCGGAAGCCGTGCGCGACGCGCAGCTCTTTCTCGAAGGCCGCACCGCCGACCTCAACCGCTCCCTCCGCGAGCGCATGGCCCAGGCAGCCGAGGCCGAACAGTACGAGCTCGCCGCCAAATACCGCGATCTGCTCGTCACCATCGATCAGCTCCAGGAAAAACAGCGCATCGCCTCCGCCGAGGAAGACGATGCCGACGTCTTCGGCTTCCACTACGAAAACGGCATGATCGCCGTCAACCTCTTCCACATGCGGGCCGGCAAAATCGTCGACCGCCGCGAATTCTTCTGGGAAGACCTGCCGGATTTTGTCGTCAATGAAAACCACGCGGAAGACACCGGGCCGGAAGACGCAACGCAGGAAGCTGCCTTCAGTCCCGCCGCGCTCTTCTCCGCCCTTCTCAAGCAGCTCTACATCGAGCAGCCTTATGTCCCCGCCTCCATCTACCTGCCGGTGGACTTTCCCGACCGCGAGGCGCTGGCCGCCATGCTCGCCACGCAGACCAGTCACCGCGTGGAGATCGCAGTCCCGCAGCGCGGAGACAAGCGCTCGCTGGTGGACCTCGCCGGGCAGAATGCGAAGCAGTCCTACGATCAGCGCTTCCGCGTGCTCCAGCCCAGCCGCAAGGCTCTGCAGACCGCTCTGCAGGATGCGCTCATGCTGGAAGAGCCCCCGCGCCGCGTCGAATGCTTCGACATCTCGCATATTCAGGGAGCGGAAACCGTCGCGTCCATGGTGGTCTGGGAAAACGGCGCGTTGAACAAATCCGCCTACCGCAAATTCCGCATTAAAACCGTCGAGGGCGTGGACGACTTCGCCTCCATGCGCGAGGTCATCGGCCGGCGCTATCGAGCGATTGGAACCACCACGGATACAAATGCGGATCCGAACGCCCCGCACCCCGGCCAGGAAGAAGAATCGAAAGCATCAGCCGGCACAGACCGAAAGCCCGCCGCGGAAGCTCCGTCGCTGATCCTCATCGATGGCGGCCTCGGCCAGCTCCACGCCGCCGCCGCCGCGCTCGAAGAACTCGGGCTCACGACGCAGCCGCTCGCCTCCATCGCCAAACGCGAGGAGATCATTTACCTCTACGGACAGGAAGACGAGCCGATCGTCCTCGACCGCCGCTCGCCGGTCCTCCACCTCATTCAGCTCATCCGCGACGAGTCGCATCGCTTTGCCATCACCTACCACCGCAAGCGCCGCCAGATGCGCGACCGCGATTCCGAGCTGCTCACCATCCCCGGCGTCGGCCCGCGCACCCGCCAGCGTCTGCTGGAGCACTTCGGCAGCCTGCGCAGCGTCTCCACTGCAACGCTGGAAGCGCTCTCCGCCGTCGTGCCGCCCAAAACCGCGGAAGCTATCCACGCGCATTTTCACGCCGAAAGCGCCACCGCGTCCTGAACGCAAAATCCGAAACCGCTTCGCCCACAAACCCTGTCAGAAATTGAACACCAGCCGCGGAGTCGCCACCACCGACGGGCCGTGCACGGCGATTCCGTCCGGATGGCTGAAATACTGCACGTCAGACACCAGCCAAACCGCGCGGCTCAGGTTCAGCTTGTAATACACCTCCACCGCCGTCTCGCCACCCGTTTCCGGCGCCAGCCGGACCCACGTCGCCGCCGCTCCCGCCGAATCATGAGGACGCCGATGCAGCGTACCGGTCAGCACCAGCCCGCCTCCCACGTGCCTCGAATACGGATTCACCCGCTCATCTCCGGTCCCCACCTGTAGAAACGCGGCAAGGCTCCGCGCGCTCGCCCCGGCCTCCGGCTGCACCCACAGTACCTGCTCCACCACGCCGTAAAGGCCGCCGGTTCCGGATGCCGTCACGCCATCGAAGCGGCTCAGGCTTTCGGTGAGCCGCCATCCGCCCACCGCCGCTCTGCCTGCCCGCGCATCTCTGCCCACGCTCCACGTGCGGTCGGCCTCGGCCAGGAACAGCCTTCCTCCAGCGGTCCTGAACTCGGCCACGCCTGCCCGCGTGGTCTTTTGCGGCATCACTGACAGCTCCACTGCCGGCTGCGGCTGCGGATAGCTGGGAAAGCCCATGATCGTCGGACTGTAGCCCATCGATGAGTTCAGAAAATCCCCGGCCGTCGGAACCGCGTCGAAGTCGGTGTTCGCGTCGACTCGGCCGGCCTTCAGCGTGAGCCGTCCATCCAGCAGCGATTGCTCCATCCACGCTTCGTACAGGGCTGTGCGGGCCGGCGCATCCTGGTTCGAGAACCCCTGTGCCACTCCGCTGTAGAGCCGCCCGAACTCCCGCGCATGTTCCTTCATGCTGGCAAAGCCGCTCGTGCCGCTCCATCCCATGGCCTGGTGCATGTCCGCGGCGGCGGCCAGCGTCCACGTGTACCGCCCATACCAGTCATGGCTTCCCGGAGCCCCAATCGGGGCCTGCGAAACCTCGTCGATGTACTGGTATTGGAAGGAGACGCCGCGCCGCGCCGCCTGCTCGATCGCCCCGCGCGGATCGGTCAGAGTCCCGGCCCAGCGAAATACGGGCAGCGGAACGCCCTGCTGGCTCCACGCCTGCGGAAAAAAGAAGAAGGGCAGCACAGCAAGCCATTGCGCCGCCCTTCCTTTCGACCATTTGCCGAACAATCTGCACCTGCCGCGGGAGAAATCTCAACCGCACTTCCCCTATCGGCCCATGCCCCCTGCCCCTTCGCTCATTTTGGGAAATCACCCAAACCTCGGTGATCCGCCCCAGCCGCCTCATTTCCCGCTGCTTTTACACCGGGCCGCACCGCTCTCCACCAGCGCGCTGTCGCAGGACGGCACACACATACAGCCGGATGCGATATCCCAATGCCATCCGGGATAATGAAACTACCGCCCGGTACGCGAACAACCGGAGCCAGTCCCGCCGTTCCAGATCTCCGGGCCTTCTATCGCATGAATCCAGACTCCCAGCCAATCGTGGACGTCGTCATCGCCGGAGCAGGGGCGGCCGGCCTCATGTGCGCCATCGAGGCTGGACGCCGCGGACGCAGCGTACTGCTGCTGGACCATTCCGAGCGCGCCGGCAAAAAGATCCTCATCTCCGGCGGAGGACGGTGCAACTTCACCAATCTGCGCTGCCGTCCCGAGAATTTCCTCTCCGCCAATCCGCATTTCGCCAAATCCGCCCTGGCTCGCTACACGCCCGCCGACTTCATCGCGCTGGTGGAGCGGCACGGCATCCAGTACCACGAAAAAACCCTGGGTCAGCTCTTCTGCGACAGCTCGGCGAAGCAGATCGTCACCATGCTGCTGAGCGAGGCCGCGCAGGCCGGTGTGCGCATCCGCACCGGCGTCACCATTCGCGAAGTCCAGCGGCTGGAGGGTGCGGAAAGCCCTTTCCTCCTTCGCACCGAGACCGCGCAGATTCGCGCCCGCTCTCTCGTTGTCGCGACCGGCGGCTTATCGATCCCAAAGATGGGAGCCACCGCATTCGGTTATGAAGTCGCGCGGCAGTTCGGCGTGCCGGTGCGCGAATGCCGCCCGGCCCTGGTTCCGCTCACCCTCAGCGACGAGGATCTGGCGCAGTACGCCAGTCTCGCGGGCGTCTCCGCGGAGGTGACCGCGGCCACAGGCAAACAACGCTTTCGCGAGAAGCTGCTGTTCACCCATCGCGGCCTGAGCGGACCGGCGGTGCTGCAGATTTCCTCCTACTGGAACGGCGAGGAGGCGGTGACCGTGGACTGGGGCCCGGGGCAGAACTTTCTTACTCCCCTCCTCGAACCTGGCGCCAGGCGGGATGAGGCTGCGGCGCGCGCGGCCCTGCGAGCCAAACTTCCGGTCAGGCTGGCGGATCGCCTGCTCGAAACCGCAATCGCTGCCCCGGCCAAAGGACGCTGGACGAATCGCGGCATCGAGGAACTCGAACAGCGGCTGCACGGCTGGGCATTCGCGCCATCTGGAACCGAAGGCTACGACAAGGCCGAGGTGACCGCCGGAGGCGTCAGCACGGAGGCGCTCTCGGCGCAAACTATGGAGTGCCGCACAGTTCCCGGGCTCTACTTCATCCGCGAAGTCGTGGATGTCACCGGTCAGCTCGGCGGATT
>DAHVZZ010000147.1:0-7711 GCA_027323785.1 Acidobacterium sp.
AGAATGAGTATCTTTGAAGTCCTCGTCACACGGCTCGGTATCGACGCCGCTGGGGACGAGCGTTGTACATCGGGTCATTGTTGCGGCACGATGCCCCGTCATTACACTGCGGCCGCCGGATAGGGGAAAGTGACCCTACCGAACAGCGGAGGAGAGGAACGGTCTCACGATCGGGAAGAGCTTGCCGTGCTGGGTGATACTCGTTAGCGAAGTGGCGCCCGCGCAGCCGATTTACGGTCTTACCTATCCATTTATGGCCTCGCCATTAGGATTGTGACTGCGAAGATTGCCCCGCTGGTAAGAATCACGAGCGGTCCGGCCGGGAGCCCTGTCCATGTCGCAATGAGGATACCGACGACTGCCGAGACGATGCCGAATACCGATGCAGTAAGGCCGTACTGGCCCAGCGTTCGGCTCAGGTTTCTTGCCGCTGCAGCCGGAACCGCAACCAACGCAGCGGTCATGAGCCCGCCTACCAGATAAACCCCCAAAGCCACGATGATGGCGATTGCCGAAAGATAGATCAGATTGTAGAGCTTTACGTTGATCCCTTCGGCCTTGCTTAACTCCTCGTGGATACTAATCAGCACGATCTCCGGATAGCAATGCCTGATGGTGAGGAAGACCACGGCGCTGAGAAGAACCGCGGCGACCGTGTCCCTGAGACCGACCGTCGCGATGTCCCCGATCAGGGCAGCCTCAGCTTTGTTGATCGGCAAAAAGAGAAAGGCAGCAGCAACTCCCACGGCGAAGACGATAGCTGTCAGAGCTTCCATCTGGAGTTTGGTTTTGATTTCAAGTAGCCAAATCAGAATGATGCCGGCTACGACAAATGGAAAGGCGCCGAGCGAGATGCTGAATCCATAGACAATTGCCAGCGCCGCTCCCGGCAGCGCAAGGTGGCCCAGCGGCCCGGCCACCACTGCCATCTTCTTCGACAACATCAGAGTGCCCAGGTACGCTGCAGAGCCGGCGATAAAGGCCCCGCTGGTCAGGCTGAAAATGAGTTGGTGCGCCATCGTTCCAATCCCCTCAATGGCTGTGGAACTTGATCTCGGCTCCGTACATGTCCCTCAGGACCGCAGGCGTCAATACTTCTCTGGGAGCGCCGTAGCAGAGGTGCCCATGCCTGGACAGGCAGAGGACGTGTGTCGAGTGTGCGAAAACGATATTCAGGTCGTGCGTGATATTGAAAATCGTGAGCCTGCTCTTCTGCCAGATGGAACCCAACAGTGAATAGATCGTTTCACCGCCCCCGACGTCCACCGCGGTTGTGGGTTCGTCAAGGAACAGTACGTTAGGGCCTGAAGCCAGAACCCAGGCAACGAGCATTCGCTGGAACTCTCCGCCGGAAAGGTGACCGGCCCTTTTTCTCAATACAGGATGATCGAGCCCCACCATAGAAAGCTGCGTGGCGGCGTCTTCGGGCCGTATCTTCTTGAGAGCGAAAAAATCTTTGACCGTCAGGGGAATGTCTCTTACCGACATCTGATTGAATCCCTGCGGCAGGTAACCGATTCTGGGATTGTTGTGCCAGGTTACCTCGCCACTATAGGGCAGAAGGCCTGCCAGAGCTTTGACGAGAACGGTCTTCCCGGACCCATTAGGCCCCAATATGGTCAGGAACTCTCCCTCAGCGACGTTGAAGCTCAGATCACGCAGGATCGGAGATCCGTCCAGGGTGACCGTGAGATTCCTCACCTCCAATAGAATCTGGCCCGCGGATCCGGAAGACGCCAGCATCGCGATCGCCATCCTTTCATCGGCGAGCACTCCAGGGAACGTGCCGGACAACGGGGGTTCCGCCGCCGGCAGGAGAGAACGGGCATGGGAGGAAAAAGGAAGAAGAGCGCGTCCCAATCCGTGGCCCGCCAGCCCCCTGATTGGCTCCATCGTCTCGCTTTTGCGAAGTGCGGTCAATTGCGGGAGCAACTGACGCTCCCGATTCGCCGCATCGCTGGAACGAAGGGCGCTCGGGCTCCCATAATCCGGCCCGGAACCTAATTGAGCCTGGCCGCGAAGGGGCTCGTATTTCTCACATTCGCTGTGGACGCAGCAAGAAAGGCGGCGTTTTGTTCATGGCGACAAATGAGACCATCACGATCAGGCCATTGCGCGAAAGCGAATGAGGCGAGGTGGCGCGCATTGTGCGGTTAGCTTTTGGAGCCTTTCTCGGGCGGCCCAATCCTATTGCAGTTTAGGGGAGATAGAGATGTTATTGCCCGCGATGGCGGGCTCGCAAAACAAAAGCGTTCGGATATTTTTTCGCGCCGGTTTTAGCGTCCCATTCCGCCGCGGAGCCGCGGGCGCAGAGAGCAGCGCGGAGCACAGTTCCGGTCCGTTTACCGGGGTGCCAGGTTGCCGGAGGGGGGCTGCGGGGTCCTACACTGGAGTCTATGCCGAAGTCGCGTGAATCTGTGTATGGGAAGGGGCATCTGCACCTGGTGACGTGCGGGTGCTTCAGGAAGCTGCCGAAGCTGGGAGAAGAGAAGCATCGGGACGTGTTTGTGCGGCTGGTGGAAGAGGTGCGGGTGAAGTTCCGCTTCGCGGTGGTGGGGTATGTGGTGATGCCGGATCATTTTCGCCTGCTGATGCGGGAGCCGGAGATTGATACGGCGGCGAATGCGGTGGAGATGATCCAGGCGCGGTACCGGAGGAGGTACAACAGCTCCGCGCGGCTGGACGAGCAGGTGTGGGAGAGCCGGTGGGCAGACGCGCATGTTTTGGGGGCGGAGGCGGTGGCGTCCAGCCTGGCGGGGATGCATGCCGAGCCGGTAAAGGCCGGGCTGGCCGAGAGCGCCGAGGAGTGGGCGTGGAGCAGCGCGAGGGCTTATGAGGGGCTGCCGGAAGGGGTGGTGACGGTGGAGCGGGTCGGGGGAGCCTGAAGGCTGAAGCCGGAAGCTGGTAACTGGTGCTAACCGGGGAAATTGAGGAAATCCGGGGACATCCTTCATAAGTAAAAGTCAACGGGAGACGGAGTTCTCCCTCCGCTTTGAGAGCTGAGTTTCCGAAGCGGCGAGGGTTCGACAGGATTGGCGAACTGCCAGCGATCCTTTGCAGCGGCCAGGGCAGCAGCCCGGCCAAACATCGATTTGCGGCAACCGGTTCCGGTCCGCGAAGCGGCTCGCATAGATTACGAGGATCAGGAGCGAACAGGCGAGGCAGGCGATGATCAGGAAGGCAACTCTGATCGCGCCCCAATTGTGAGGTAACGGGGTTCGGCTACCAAGCCACCCGCGGGTAATCGATGCACATCCAGGCATAGTTCCGTAGGGCCAGGAAACATCCGTTATGGACCCTGCCATCCATCGCGGTTCCCTTCGCCGGAGTTCCCTGGCCTCTGCTCAAATGCGCTCCCGGCTGGCTCCGGGTGTCGACCTGCAAAGACGGCATCCGCAACGATGGTCCGGGACAATTCGTTTCTCGAACCCTGCGACTCAGCTCAAATATCAACTGCCAATTTGCCCATACCGAACGGTTTCGTGACGCCGATGGGGGGAACCTTGGGAACACTTTGGGCACAACTTGGGCACAAATTTCGCCGGGAAAGCTGCGGGCCCGCTCTAGGTTGTGATTTGGAAGGAGCTTAGGTATGGTGCCGGGAGTGGGGGCGGTCCTCCACGAACCGCGATTTGAGCGGTTCGGCCGGCGGAGCAGACCATGCTGCTGGCAGGCGTCGTTCCCAGGGGCCCTGCCACGCAGTATCGTCTGGGTCGATCTCTGAATGCCCGCGTGGTCAGCGGAAGTGGAGGATGAGGCCGGCGGAAAGGCGGAGGTTGTTCTGGACATCGGTGGTGGAGTTGGGGAGCTGGGTGCGGACCCAGTCGGCTTCGAAGAGGCGCAGGCCGAGACGCGGAGAGATGCGTCTGGTGACGCCGCCGCCGGTCACGGTGGCGAAGTTGTCGTCGCTGGTGGTGGTGCCGCGCGACGCCGGGAAAAGCGAATTGAATCCGAAGCCTTCGCCCAGCAGGCCCTGTCCGTAGAACCTGAGGCGGCGGCGCGACCAGGTGTAGCGCGGGCCGAAGGTCACGGTCAGCAGATCGAGGCCAACGCCGGTTGAGCCCATGTTGCCGGTGTGCGTGCCGGCGATATCGGCCACGATGCCGAGTCCGCGCCAGATCTGGTTGTGCAGCTGGAGGCCCGCGCCATTCATCCAGAAGCCGCTGCCGCCGACGGTATTGGCCGCCATGCCATTCCAGGTGAAGGCGAGGGTCAGCGGAACACGAGGGTGCGATTTGGCCGTCTGCGCGGCCAGGTTGGTCGTGATGGCGAAGAACGCTCCCAGAAAGAGCACCGTGCCGATTCGTGCGCGCATTGCTGGTCTCCTTCTCACTTATTCCACATCCACGGTAACTACGGCCGTGCGCTGCAGGCTCCCGGCTGTTGCAGTCATTGTTACCGTATAACTCTTCTGCGGCTGGGCGAAGTAACCGTTATGCTCGCCGCAGCCAGTGAGTCCGGCGATGGCCGCCGCTCCGCTCACCGTCAGCAGCAGCACGCAGATCAGGCGGCTGAGCTTTCGCCCGCGTTTTCGCAGGCCCCCGGCGAACGGCAGCAGCAGCACCGCGAAGGCCACCGGCGCCAGGCGGCTGCCTGCGGAGGGCCGATGGATCGCAGCAACCGTCGCGGGCATGGAGATGGTAACCGTCACCGTCTGCGGTCCGCCGTTGGCCGGAATCGATGCTGGCGAGAAGGTCGCCGTGGCGCCTGGCGGCAGTCCCGATGCCTGGAAGCGCACCGTGCCCGCATAGGCACCATAAGTCGGCGTTACTTTCACCTGATAACTGGCCGTGCCTCCCGGCGGAATGGTCAGGGTGCCGGGGCTGGCCAGCGTCACGGTGAAGTTCAGCGGCGCCACCACCACATCCACCCCCGCGCTGGTACTGCTGCCGGTGAAGTTGCTGTCTCCGCTGTAGACCGCCGTGAGCGCGTGCGTGGCGGCGGCGGCAAGCGATGTCGTTGTATAAACGGCCGCGCCGCCGCTCAGCGTCTTCGTGCCCAGCAGCGCCGTGCCGTCGTAGAAGCTCACCGTGCCGGTGGGCGTGCCGGTGCTTCCGGAAGAGGCATCGGCGATCGTCGCCGTCAGCGTCACGCTCTGGCCCGGCGTGATGGAGGCGCTGCCGGACGCGAGCGCGATGCTGGTTGCCGCTTTTGTCACCGTCAGCGTGCCATTCGCGGTAGTGAGCGTATAGTCGCCGAGGTCCGTGCCGCTTACCGCGGGAACGATGGCATAGGCGCCGGGGCTGGAAGCCGCGCTGGCCGCGGTGGTGAAGCTCTCAGTGAAGCTTTCGCCATTCACCGCGCCCGTGACGGCTCCGGTGAAGGCCGGATTCGCCGCGCCATAGACGCGCGTGGCATCGTCGGCCGTAGCCTTCAGCGCCGCTTCGCTCACATTCAGCGGGGAGGTTCGGCTCTCGGACTTATAGTCGGTCGAGTCGCTGGGCGTGAAGGTCGTCGCCAGCGTGTAACTGCCCGCCGCCAGCACCGTCGCGCCGGTGACCGGAACCGCGGCGCCCTGCGCCGTCTGCGCCGTGTAACTGAAGGTGCCCGGCACCGCGCTGCCGCTGTAACTCGCCGAGGCGTGGAGCAGCGCCGCCAGATCCCCGCCGTAAGTCATGCTCGCCACCGGAGCCCAGGCAATGGACGGCGCCGCCTGCGCCACCGCAATCGCCGCCGTGCCGCTCGCACCTGGCTGATAGTTGCTGCTGCCGCTGAAGCTCAGGCTCACCGTGTGCGCTCCAGCCTTCAGCTGCCCGTAGCTCGCTGTGACCGTTCCCGCGCTGTAGGTGGCCGCCGGCACCACCGCCGAGCTGGCCGTTCCGCTGTCGATGTGGAACGAGAAGGCGCTCGCAGGCGCCGCCACCGCCGGACTGATCCTGCCGGTGAGCGTTACCAGTCCGCGATACACCGGTGAGGCGGGCGAACTGGCCACATTCAGCACCGCCGCCGCCTTTTCGATGGTCAGCGTGCCGCTGGCTGAGCCCGTGTAATTCGTATCATTCACCGTGGCAGTTACCGCGTAGGTGCCTGCCGCCGCCGGCGCTGCCGCCGATCCGTCATACGTCAGATCGACGGTCAGATTCTTCGGAGTCGTTGCCGCCGTCGCCGCCAGCGGCGAGCCGGTGTAAGTCTGCGTCAGATTGGCCAGCGTTACCGTTGCCGCCGCCCTATTGATCGTCAAATCCACAACAAGGCTGGTCGCGGCCTTGTAATTCCCGTCGCCGCCGTAGCTCACCGTTACCGTGTAAGTGCCCGCCGCTTCGCTGGTGGGAACCATCAGCGAAGCCGCGCCCGCGGTGATCGCCGCCGTCTGCGCCGCGCCGCTGCCGATCGTGTAGCTCACCGTGCCTGTCGGCTGCGCAATGCCGCTGCCCGAGTACTGGCCGTCCACTGATACCGAGATGCTTCCGCCCGCTCCGTAGGTCAGGCTAACCGGTGTAGCAGGGCCGGTGAGCGTCGATGCCGCCTGGCTGACGACCACCGCCGTTGCTGCGTTGGTTTTCGCGCTGGCCGAGAAGTTGGTGTCCCCCAGATAGGTCGCCGCATAAGTATGGGTTCCCACGGATGGCACGGCGACCGTATAACTCGCCTCCGCCGCGGATACCTTCGCAGTGGGCGTCAGCGCTGTCGTGCCGTCGTAGAATTCCGCCTCGCCGGTGGGTGCGCTGCCACTTACACTGGCCGGTGCGGTCGCCGCCGTTAACTGCACCGGCTGGCCGTACACCAGAGCCGTCGCCGAGGGCGTCACCGTCACCGTGGTCGCCCGCTGCGTGTTGGTCAGTGAGAAGATGGCTGAAGTCGCAGCACCGCTCACGCTCGCGGTCACCGTATACGCCGTGGTGCTCGCCTGGCCATTGGCCGTTGCTGTCACGCTGGTTTCGCCGCTCGCGTCCGTCGTCGCCGGCGTGGAGAACGTCGCGCTCGCGCCGCTCGCAGGCGCCGTGAAGCTGACCGTCGCGCCCGATACCGGATTATTGTGCGCGTCCTCGACCGTCACTTCCAGTGCCGCAAACGCCGTTCCGATCGTCGCGCTCTGATTGTTCCCTGCAATCACGCTCACCGTTGACGCCGCGCCCGCATTCACCGTCTCACTAGCCACCGCCTGCGTGTAACTGCCGCTGGTGGCCGTGTAGGTGTAGCCGCCGGCCGCATCCAGAGCCGCTCCACTCACATCGAACGTCGCCACGCCCGCCACCGCCGCCACCGTGTACGTCTTCGAATAGCTGTTCGGCCCCGTCACCGTCAGCGCGATCGTGTCGGCCGCCGTTGTCACCACGGTTCCGGTGGAGTCCTCTT
Organism: Acidobacterium sp.; assembly: GCA_027323785.1. GTDB lineage: Bacteria > Acidobacteriota > Terriglobia > Terriglobales > Acidobacteriaceae > Palsa-343. The sequence goes on from DAHVZZ010000147.1 coordinate 7,297, forward strand.
CCGACACCTTCACCGTGCCGCCATTGCTGCCCGCCGTCAGCGTCGCCGCCGGCGCCGCGCTGAACGCCAGTTGTGTCACCGCGGACGTTACAGTAAAGCTCCCGCTCGTCGCCAAAATTGACGGCGCATGGGTGGCGATCGCCGGATTCAGCCCCAGCGTCGCCGTCAACGAGTCCCCCGTCCCCGGCGCATTCACGCTCAGCGAAGAATACGTCGCCACGCCCGCGCTCGTTGCCGCCGCGGTGGAGAACGTGGCGCCGGCCCCGCTCGCAGGCGCCGTGAAGCTGACCGTTGCGCCGGGCACCGCGTTGCCGTGCGCATCCACCACCTTCACTTCCAGCGCCGTCGCAAACGCCGTTCCGATCGTCGCGCTCTGATTGTTCCCTGCAATCACGCTCACCGTTGACGCCGCGCC
>DAHVZZ010000236.1:0-2742 GCA_027323785.1 Acidobacterium sp.
GCTTGGCTTCCGATCGGAAAAATGTCGCAGTCAGGCGTTGCTGGAAAGGGAAGGATCAGCAGGCAGGCGGGGAGCGGCCGGGTCGGGCGAGGTGCAGCGCATGAGGTGGATCGACGTTGGCCGCGCTCAGGATGGTTCGCCGCCGCACCAGCGGAGCTATACCGGCTGAGACCGGCACGGCCTGCCGGCGTTCGTCCCGGCGGTGCGGTACGTTGTCGTCGTCTGAGTCGCTGGTTTGAACGGTCGGCCGCGACTGCCCGGCTTTGGCGGTTCTTGTGTGATATTGGATTGCGCCGCGAAGACAGGAATGCGGCCGCAGAGCCGCCGAACCCTGCGTCTGGAAAGGCGCGGCGCCGTGGGAGGCGCCCAGAGCAAGTGCCGGAAAAAACAGCCAGAACAGGATGGACAGGCTTCGCAGGTAAGAACTCCGACTGGAACTTATAGTACCCGGGAATAGATCGGCGCGGTTAGAAATCTTTTCCGAGGGCATTACCGGAGACCGCTCCGACGCGACCATGGCCATCCGGAACCCGCTACCGCCGGCGAACCCAGCGCATCAGGCCGTAAACCGCGGCCGGGGAAGAGAGCCGATCTTCTCCTTTGTGGCATGCTCGGGTCCTGCGCCTCACCATTCCGTCCATCACGGAAAACTGGAAACATAACTTGTGTGCTAGCCCTATTTTCCGATGCAGAAGCTTGAGAATATCTGGTTCAAAATATCATCGGCGGTAGTCTCGCCGGTCAGACTGTCCAGAGAACGGAGGGCTGCGTAAAGGTCGAGCAGGATCATCTCGTGCGGTGTTCTGTTGGCCAGGGATCTCTGCGCGGACTCGAGCGAAGCCAGCGCCCCCTGAATCGCCTCGAAATGGCGGAGGGTCGTCAGCACACCGTGTTCGCTCTCTCCCGCTGGATTGCGGACCAGCCCGGCCAGCAGTTCCCGAAGCGCCTCCAACCCCGCGCCTGTGAGCGCCGATGTTGCCACTGCGGGAACGAAGATTGATGGCGTGGATGCGTCCGTATCTCCGAGATCGGATTTGTTGCGAACAATTAGCGCGCGGCGTCCGGAGAGCGATGCGATCAGTTCCTGCTCGTCGGTACGCACAGGGGTTGAAGCATCCAGCACGACTACTACGATGTCCGCTTCAGCCACAGCCTCCCGCGTTTTGCGGATGCCGATTGCTTCCGCTTCCTCCACGGCTTCGCGAAGACCAGCCGTGTCGACCAGTTCGACGGGAATCCCGCCCAGAGATAGCCTCTCGCTGATCAGGTCCCGGGTCGTTCCGGGAGCGGCCGTCACAATCGCGCGCTCGCGCTCCAGCAGACGATTGAACAGCGACGATTTGCCCACGTTGGGGCGGCCCACGATCGCCAGGCGAAGCCCCGCATGGATCATCCGGCCGCGTTCAAAAGTCGACTCCAGCGCGCGCAGCGCATCGCCAATCGAATCGATCCTGGCCGCAATATCCTGATCCGCCGCCACATCCACATCGTCTTCGGCAAAGTCGATCCCTGCTTCGAGAAGCGCGATCAGTTCCACCAGCTTCTGCTTGGCTGGCTGAACGCGCCGGGACAGCGCCCCCCCCATTTGCTCGGCCGCGATCCGCGCCTGATAAAGCGTCTGCGCCTCGATCAGGTCGCGCACCGCCTCAGCCTGTGTCAGATCGAGTCGGCCGGACAGAAAGGCACGCTCCGTGAATTCGCCCGGACGCGCCAGCCTCGCGCCCCCTGCCAGCGCGCCGCGAACCAGCAGATCGAGGACCACGGGCGATCCGTGCGCCGCAATCTCCACCAGATTCTCTCCGGTATACGAGCGCGGCGCCGCAAAATACGTAACCACGGCCTCGTCAATTTTGGCCCCGGTGGCCGGATCCGGAATTTCAGCAAGGCGCGCACGCGCGTGTTCCAGCGGAGCCCGCAGCCGAATCAGGGTCTCCGCTATGGAAGTCGCATGCGGTCCCGAGAGCCGCACAATCCCGATGCCGCCGCGGCCCGGCGGGGTGGAAATGGCCACGATCGTCTCATCGGCAATCGATTCACGTTCTCTGGTTTGCGGATGGGGCTGCACCGTCGGTCCTTCCTCGCAGCGCTCGCAGCTGGCTCGCTGCGGGAGCCGCTCAGCGGCGGCGTCCGGAAAATCGATTCTGCCGCGTCCCGCTTTCGCGATGCTCATACCCACGCGGATAGGCGACAACGTAGCGCTGCAGACCTTCTCCGCTGGACGAGGTCTCCAGATCGTCGTAGGTCCGGAAGGCCAGGTGGAGCATTCTGCGCTCGCGCGAGCTCATCGGCGCAAAGCTGTACGGCTGGCCGGTGCGCCGAACCCGTTCGGCGGCGGTTTCGGCGGCCAGCTTCAGCTCATGCGCCCGCAACGCCTTGAAATTCTCGGCGTCAAACGAAATCTTGTCATGCTCTTCGTTTTCCAGACGCAGGATCTTGGCCGCCACATGCTCCAGCGCCCGCAGCAGCTCGCCGCCGCGCTGGGTAAGTAATCCGGCATCCGGACCGGCCAGCTCGACATAAATCTCGCGCGCTTCCAGACCCGCGGGATCGGCTGCCCCGGCGCCGGCGGTAATCCGGTACTTCAGGCGCAGATTGCCCAGGCTGACCAGGTTCTTCAGTAACTCTGCGATCTTTTGCGCGGCGGCGGAATAATCATCGATCGGCATTGGTTCATCTTAATATCGCGATCCGCTTCGCGGAATGCCGAATCGCGAAAAGGACGGGCCGGCGCAGCCCTGAAAC
>DAHVZZ010000251.1:0-2977 GCA_027323785.1 Acidobacterium sp.
ACGAAATTCGCGCTGGAGACGAAGATTCTGCAGCACGAATACTTCGAGTGCTGGCAGGGGCTGAAGAAGCACTTCAAAAAGCCTGAATAGAGGATTGACTGCGATGGATGCGGTGAAAGCGCTGCTGGCGCACGCGGTGGACTATGCGGGCCTGTTTCCACCGGCGAGCCTGGGGATGGAGCAGGCGGTCAGGAACTACCGGCGCTACCGAACCGAGGCCGATAGCGGGGGTGAGTTCGCGTGGATGCTCGGACATTTTGTGGTTGGAGCGCAGCGGCTGGGGGAATTTGCTGACTCCTTTGAGCGTGTGTGCTGCGGGGAACGCGAGGAACCGTGGACGCTCAGCGTGGTCTGTTCGGGCGATCCGGCGGCGGATATGCGCGCCATGGAGGAGTTCCAGCAGGGAGCGGCGTTCATTTCCGCCATTGAAACCAGGGTCGCGAGCCCGGAAGCTGCCGAAGCGCTGCTGGTACGAACGCAGGATGCACCTACACAATATGTGGAATTCGCACCAGCCATGGCCGAGAGTATTCTTCCGATGCTGCGAAGTCATCGGGCGCGTGCGAAGCTGCGGACCGGCGGCGTGACAGCGGATGCGATTCCGGCAGCGGAGGCGGTGGCTGGTTTCATGATGGCCTGCCGCAGGGCCGGAGTAGCATTCAAGGCTACCGCCGGACTCCATCATGCGGCGCGTGGTGTACGGCGGCTCACGTACGAGGCGCAGAGTCCCCAGGCGACGATGCATGGATTCATCAATGTGCTGCTGGCGGCGGGATTGATCTTCCACGGTGGCAGCAGGGAAGCGGCGGTGAAGACGCTGCTGGAAGAAGATTCGGGGATGTTCCGGCTGGAAGAAAATGCAATTGCCTGGCATGATCGCCGGCTGACCACGGAACAAATATCGGAAGTGCGGGGCCAGTTTGCCATAGGGTTCGGTTCGTGTTCGTTCACAGAGCCAGTTGAAGATCTGAAAGCGATGAGGTGGGTGTGAGACCAAGTTGGGTAGAGTCGGCAAATCATCCGGAAACGGATTTTCCGGTGGAGAACTTGCCTTTTGGCATTTATGAGGGCGACGGAGCAGGGCGGATCGGACTGGCCATCGGCGACCGGATTCTGGATCTCGCATGCTGCGCGGACATGGGCTTGCTGGAGCGGCTGCCGGGGTCGGTGGTGCGGGCGTGCCGGCGTGGCGGCGATCTGAATCAGCTGGCGGCGCGAGGCAGCGCCGCGGGCCGCCAGGTGCGGCGGCGCGCGGCGGAACTGCTGACGAACCCAGAGTACCGGGAGAAGCTGGCTCCCACGATGGTGGCGCAGAAAGACGTGCGCATGCTGCCGCCATTTCGCGTGTGCGACTACACGGATTTTTACGCCTCCATCCATCACGCGACCAACGTGGGGCGCCTGTTCCGTCCGGACAATCCGCTGATGCCGAATTACAAATATGTGCCGGTCGGGTATCACGGACGCGCCTCTTCGATTGTGGTGAGTGGGGAGACCGTGCGGCGGCCACGCGGACAGCTGATGAGCCCGGAAGCGGCTGCGCCGGTATACATGCCGACCCGCGCCCTCGACTACGAGTTGGAGATGGGCATCTTTGTGGCGGAAGGGAACGAGCTGGGGCAGCCGATTCCGCTGGAGCGGGCCGAAGAACGGATGTTCGGGATGTGCCTGGTGAACGACTGGTCGGCCAGGGATATGCAGAGTTGGGAATACCAGCCGCTCGGGCCGTTCCTGGCGAAAAGCTTCGCGACAACGGTTTCTCCGTGGGTGGTGATGCTGGACGCACTGGCCCCGTTCCGCGCGCCCGCCTATGCGCGGCCGGAGGGCGACCCGGCGCCGTTGGGATATCTGTCGTCGGAGGTCGACCGCGAGCGTGGCGGGTTCGATGTCCAGCTGGAGGCGTGGTTATGGACGGCGCGAATGCGGGAACTCGACCAGCCGCCTGCGCGGGTCAGCCGTGGCAATCTGCGGACGCTGTACTGGACTCCGGCCCAGATGCTGACGCACCAGACGAGCAACGGGTGCAACACACGGCCCGGAGATCTGCTGGCAACAGGGACGGTTTCCGGCGCGCAAGCGGACTCAGTCGGATGCCTGCTGGAGCGGACGAAGCGTGGCGCGGAACCGCTGGAGCTGCCCAACGGCGAGCGAAGAGGCTTTCTCGAAGATGGCGATGAAGTGATTCTCAGGGCATGGTGCGAGCGGGAAGGGTATTCGCGGATCGGGTTTGGCGAGTGCCGCGGCGTGGTGGAGGCGGCGGGATAGCTCAGGCTGCAGCGATTGATCGCCGGAATCGCCCCCGGCTTTGCTTTCGCTCCGCCTTTGTTTATCGTTAACTTTCAGCCGGGATTCGCCGGCTGCCCTCATCATGCAGATCAGCGAAATCCTCTCCGCCGCCGTTCCTCCTCGTCCTCAAACTCCGCGACCCATCATCAGCATTGGTGCGGGCAGCATCGTGCATGACTCGCATCTGCCCGCCTATCGCAAGGCTGGATTTCCGGTCGCGGCCATCGTCGATCCGGACCTGGATCGTGCGAGATCGCTGGCTGCGAAGTTCGGCATTCCGCTCGCGGTGGCTTCGCTCGACGAGGCGCTGCGGCAGGTTCCGTACCACGCCCACGACCACTCGCTGATCTTCGATGTTGCCGTTCCGGCGAAATTCATCCATCAGGTACTGCCCACGATTCCCGACGGCGCCGCCGTGCTCATCCAGAAGCCGATGGGCGACACGCTGGAGGAAGCTCGGGAGATCCTGAAGATATGCCGTGCCAAAGCGCTCACGGCCGCCATCAACTTTCAGCTTCGCTGGGCGCCCAACATGTTGGCCGCGCGCCGCATTGCGGAAGCGGGTGTTCTCGGCGAGATTCACGACATCGAAGTCCAGGTGAATGTCTTCATGCCCTGGGACATCTGGAAGTTCCTCTCGACCGCGCCGCGGCTGGAGATTCTTTACCACTCGATCCATTACGTCGATCTG
>DAHVZZ010000252.1:0-2897 GCA_027323785.1 Acidobacterium sp.
GAGCCATCCGACGTCGGCTACCAGACCCGCCACGCGCTGGAGATCATTCGCGAATCGCTCCACAAGGCCGGGGCGCGCCTGGAGGATGTCGTTCGCACCCGTATGTATCTCACCCATGCCGAGGACTGGGAGGCCGTAGGCCGCGTTCACGGCGAGTTTTTCGGCAGCATCCGCCCCGCAGCCACCATGGTGGTGGTTGCCGCGCTCCTCAATCCTTCCTGGCGCATCGAGATTGAGGCTGAAGCCATCATCGAATCCGCGCCAGCAGCCTAATGGAGGCTCTATGAGCAAACTTTCCATCCGCGATCTCGACCTCGCTCACAAGCACGTCTTTATGCGCGTGGACTTCAACGTTCCCCTTACCGAGGACGGTTCGGAGATCACCGACGATACCCGCATCCGCGAAACGCTCCCTTCGATCGAGTACGCTCTGCAGCACAAGGCCAAGCTCATTCTGGCGTCGCACCTGGGCCGCCCCAAGGGCAAGGTGAACCCGAAATACTCCCTGCGCCCGGTGGTGGATCGCCTGCGGATTCTGCTGGACCAGCATCTCGGAGCCAGGACCAACGTGGCTTTTTCGCCCGACTGCATCGGCGACACCGCGAAGGAGATGGCACGCCAGCTGGAGTCCGGACAGGTTTTGCTGCTCGAAAATCTCCGCTTTCATGCTGAGGAAGAGGCCAACGATCCGGAGTTCGCCAAACAGCTCGCCTCGCTCTGCGATCTCTATGTGAACGACGCCTTCGGCAGCGCTCACCGCGCGCACGCTTCCACGGAAGGCATCACGCATCATGTGCAGCAGTCGGCCGCCGGTCTCCTGATGGAGAAAGAGCTGAATTACCTCGGCAAGGCACTCGAAGATCCGGCGCGGCCCTTCGTCGCCATTATCGGCGGCTCCAAGATCTCCGGCAAGATCGACGTGATCAACAACCTGCTGGACAAGGTGGATACGCTGGTCATCGTGGGCGGCATGGCTTATACCTTCGCCCGCGCGAAGGGCATCACCACCGGCAAATCGCTGGTGGAAGAAGACAAGATCGACGTGGCGAAGGCGGCTCTGGCCAAGGCCGAGGCCAAAGGCGTGAAGCTTCTGCTGCCGGTCGACAACATTCTTGCCGACGCCTTTACTCCCGACGCCAACACGCAGCCCTGGGATACCAGCAAGAACTTCCCCGAGGACTGGCAGGGGCTGGACGTGGGCCCGAAGACGGTCGAGGCGATTAAGAAAGTGGTCGCCGAAGCCCGCACCATTGTGTGGAACGGCCCCGCCGGGGTGTTCGAGTTCCCGCGCTTCGCCGTGGGCACCAACGCCATTGCGGAAGCGGTCGCGGCCAACAGGGAAGCCATCTCCATCGTCGGTGGCGGCGATTCAGTGGCGGCGGTGAAGCAGGCCGGCGTTGCCGACCGGATCAAGCACATCTCCACCGGCGGCGGAGCCAGCCTTGAATTCCTCGAAGGCAAAAAGCTCCCCGGCGTCGAGGCGCTTACCGGCAAGTAACGCAGCACAAATCAAAACAGCAGGGCGCCGGCAGATCTCGTCTCCGGCGCCCGCTGTATTTGGGGCATGGCCGGGCGCTTTCTCGCCGGAGTCCGGCATCACCTACAATCGCGGTGTGGACTTTCAGCTTGTCAGCGACTACAAGCCGCGTGGGGATCAGGGCCGGGCGATCGAAGAGCTAACGGCCGGGATCGACGCGGGCGAGAAACACCAGGTGCTGCTGGGAGTGACCGGCTCCGGCAAAACCTTTACTATGGCGAAGATCATCGAGCAGATGAATCGCCCGGCGCTGGTGCTGGCGCATAACAAGACGCTGGCCGCGCAGCTCTATCACGAGTTCAAGCAGTTCTTTCCGAACAACGCGGTCGAGTACTTCGTGTCGTATTACGACTACTACCAGCCGGAGGCCTACATTCCGGCTGGCGATTTGTACATCGAGAAGGAAGCGACGATCAACGAGGAGCTGGATAAGCTGCGGCTCTCGGCGACGCGGTCGCTGTTCGAGCGGCGGGACGCGGTGATTGTGGCGTCGGTATCGTGCATCTACGGCCTGGGCTCGCCGGAGGCGTACTACGGCATGCTGCTGCTGCTGGAGAAAGGGCAGCGGCTGAAGCGCGACGACATTACCCGGCGGCTGGTGGAGATTCTGTACGAGCGCAACGACGGGGACTTCCGGCGCGGGACGTTCCGGGTGCGCGGCGATGTGATCGAGGTGTTCCCCACGTATGACGAGAACGCGTACCGGATCGAGCTGTTCGGGGACGAGATCGATTCGCTGGCGCAGATCGATCCGCTCTTCGGAACGGTGAAGCAGAAGTATGCGCGGCTGCCGATTTATCCGAAGAGCCACTATGTGGTGCAGCCGGAGCGGAAGAAGTCGGCGATTGAGAGCATTCTGGACGAGCTGGGCTGGTGGGAGAAGGAACTGGAAAACCAGGGACGGATGGTGGAGGCCAACCGGGTGCACCAGCGGACACGCTTCGACCTGGAGATGATCAAGTCGATGGGGTATTGCCACGGGATCGAAAACTACTCGCGGCACTTCAGCGGGCGGCTGCCGGGCGAGCCTCCGCCGACGTTGCTGGATTATTTTCCGCGGGACTTTTTGCTTTTCATCGACGAGTCGCACGTGACGGTGCCGCAGCTGCATGGGATGTGGCATGGGGATCGGTCACGGAAGCAGAATCTGGTGGACTACGGATTCCGGCTGCCTTCGGCGATGGACAACCGGCCGCTGAAGTTCGAGGAGTTCGAGCAGCGGACCAACCAGATTGTGTATGTGTCGGCGACGCCGGGGCCGTACGAGCTGACGAAGGCGGCGGGCGTGGTGGTGGAGCAGATTATCCGGCCGACGGGGCTGGTGGATCCGGAGGTGGAGATTCGGCCGGTGCGGGGACAG
>DAHVZZ010000305.1:0-10533 GCA_027323785.1 Acidobacterium sp.
TGCGCGCTTTTGGCTACGACGATGGTGTAGGCGGCCACGTTGGCTCCGTTGAGCTGGACTTCGGCACCGGGGAAATACATGGCGCCCTGGAAGACGGAGCCGGTGCCTCCGTTGATCTGGGCCACCTGGGAGTCCGAGGGATTCTGATAGAAGAGGATCCCGGCGTCGGTTCCGGTGGTTGGAGCGACAAGATCGACGGGATAGGAACCGTTGAACTGGACTTGTCCGGACTGCATATAGATGGTGATCCCGGTGCCGGAGAGGGTGCCACCGTTCATCTGGAGTATGCCTCCGAGAATATAGGTGCCTCCAGTCAGGGTGACATTACCGCCATTGATCTGAATGCCGCCGCAATAATTTCCGGGGTTCAGTGTTTGATTATTGTCTACCTGAACCACGCTGGTGTATGTGCATCCGTCGGTGTCCGGGGGCTTTAACCAGGAAAGGGGATCGGGGAGGGCTGGCGCGCCGCTGAGGGTATCGGTTGGCAAGGTGGCGCCATTGTTCTGGACGGTTCCGGGAGTCTCAATGGAGGTGGCAGTCACCGTTCCACCGTTGGCCTGAACGGAGGGGTTGCTGTTGGAATCGATCATGAACCCGCAGGAGAGCGAGAGGGTGGCGCCGTTTTCCTGGAAGGTCATGCCGGAGGTTCCGGTGAGATAGAAGCAGTCCGGGGAGTTGCCCATGGTGGCTTCGGCTCGAGCGGAGAGGGTCATGGAGTCGATGCCGATGACTCCGGCAAAGAAGGTGGGCTGAGACTTGGTGACGACGGTTTCCACGTAGTTGGGATTCTTGTAGTTGGGATCGCTGGTGGAGGAACCGAGGGCACAGGGGCCGTTGTTGACGGCGAGGGTGAGGCCGTTGCCGGTGCGGGCGGCACAGTTGGTGAGCAAAGTGGCTCCGGAATAACCGTTTTCGGCGAGCGCCTGTTTGGCGGCTTTGGTCATGGCTGAGCAGTCGGTAGTGCTGCCGCAGTAGCTCAGCTCGAGTGCGCCGGCGATGGCGGAGGCGTCGGCAGCGGACTGCAGCTCGCGCTGGGCGTAGCGGAGCTGGCCGACATCGATGGCGAAGCCGGTGAAGGCGAGGAGGGCAACCATGCCCACGGCGGCGAGGACGATGGCCTGGCCCTGCTCTTCTTTCCAGCCGCGTTTGAGGATCCCCAGGAGTAATTTCAAGGTCGACGCTCCCGAGATGGTTCGGAAAATGGGGAAACTACAACTTCGGTTTATTGTGCGAGATTACCGAAGGAATGTCCGTAACACGTTCGTACCAGAGCGATGGCGGGTCGGGGTGATTACTCTCGTGCGCGGGAGTCAGATGGCGGCGCCAGGGGAGGCCGCGCGATGGGAGGTTGCGCGGCCGGGGCAGTGAGCAGTGGGGAGAAGAGGTTTATCGGTAGCGTGGGACGAAGACGGCGGCCAGCTTGTCCTGATAGACGAGGGTGAACTTTGGGTCGACGCGGAGCAACTGGGTGAGGGCGGCCTTTTCCGGAGCGATGACGATGGAGGCGGATCGGAGGCCGGGATCTGAGTCCCAGCCGGGCTGGCCGGACCAGGTTTTGATGGAGCGGTCGAGGCGCGCATCGCCGTAGAAATCGGCGCGTCCGTCGATGGTGACGGGATCACCGAGCTTCCAGATGAGGAAGCCGCCCCAGTTGTAGTCGTTGAAGACGGGGCCGGAGTAATCGTCAGCCCGGATGGCGACCACGGCATTTACGGGCATCGATCTGGCCAGGATCGTCTGCAGGTGCTGCTGGCGCACATTCCAGAGGCTGGCTCCGGCGAGCGCGATGGCGGCGGTCAGCACCAGGGTGATGGACAGAGCCCAGGCGGGAAGACGCCGCGGCATGCGGGTGCGATCGGAAGCAGGCAGGCCGGCGGCGAGAATGGCGGCAGCGGTGATGGCCATGAACCAGAGGTCACGCTCGGAACGGAAGGAGAGGACGGCGGCCATGGCGAGCATGAGGGTCTCAAAGGGGGGAAATTTCCGGTAACGGAAGAGGACGCCCGAGGCGGTGAGAGCCAGGAAGAGCACGACGTAATCGCTGATGGTCCGGAAGGGCATCGCCTTCATTTCCTCAACGGTGTTGAGAACGCCGGACTGGGAGGCGAGTCCCCAGGCGATGCGATAGATGCCGGGGCCGTAGGGGTTGAGAAAGGTGGCGAGAATGCAGGCCGCGGTGACGGCCACCATGGGACGCCATCCGGGAGGGCGGGCGTCGGATTGCCACCAGCGGGCGAGGATGGGCTCGGCTGCAGCGACGAAGAGGACGAGAAGGCCATCGATGAACTGAATGTGGATATTGGCCCAGAGGGCGAAGATGGGAGGAAGCCAGAGCAGCTCGCGGATGCGGCCGGTACGCCGGGCCTGCATGAGAATGTCGATTTCGAGGACGAAGAGCAGGATGGTGATGAGCCACGGGCGCGGGGTGTAGAGGCGGGACATGCAGATGAGAGGCGCGATGGTCAGGATGGCGCGCTGCAGGAAGTCCGGGGTGAGGCGGCTGACCATGCGATAGACGGCAGCGGTGATGAGGGCGACGAATCCGGCGGTGTAGGCGACAATGCCGACCAGCTTCCACCAGCTGTAAAGCTTTGCCAGCAGGATGTCATAGAGCCAGCTGTAGGCCTGCCAGGGAGCGCCGTGCATGGTGGAGAAGGGATCGGTGTGCGGCAGGGCGCGATGGTGGAGGATCCACATGCCGGCGGTCATTTGCCAGCCGAGATCGGCATCGGTGACCGAGGCGCCGGCTCCGCGCAGGCAGGCGAGGACGGGGATGGAGCAAACCAGCGCAACCATGGCGGCGCGAGCGATCTGCTCGGCGCGAGGGGAATTGGAGTCGGTCATAGAGACCTTCGGTAAAGGATGTCGTGGGCCGAAGCCCGCACGGCCATGATCCATGAATGGGAGGCCCGGCGTCGACACCCGGATGTCCCGGACTGGTGGCACTGCGGTGCTATGGGCTGACGCGGATGGGGCATGAGGGATTTGGGGGAAGGCAGCGGGGTTGGGGTTTGGGCTCGCGGAAGCTGCAAGGACGCCGGTAAGGAAGATTAGCCCGAAAGATCGGACTGTACCACTTACGGGTCATTGCGAGGCGGGCGGGTAACCTCTAGTGTGATTACCGATGTGACGCACAAAGGAGTTACCACGATGCGGAACGTCGCGCAGTCACTTTGAACCGGAGGAAACACCATGAATCTGCTTAAGAAATCTCTCGCCGCCTTTGTCCAGGAAGAGTCCGGACAGGATCTGATCGAGTACGCCCTGATTGCAGCCCTGATCGCGCTGGCCGCCATCTCGGGGATGACGAGCCTTGCGGGCAAGATCAACAACGAGTTCAACAGCGTCGGCAACCAGCTGTAAGCAGCACCGGTCGGCGAACCGGCGGATGGCACCTCAGGGATCCATTGTTCTGGCACCGATGGACCCGCGGCATGGCACCACTGCGTGATTGTTATGCCCGGGTTTCCGTCGCATTGTGAAATGCAGAATCAACAAAGCAGCACGATCCTGCATTCACAGCCTGAACGGAGCGTACTGCGAGACCTGAGGAGAATTGCAAATGAAAGCACTTCTGACGAGCCTTCTGCATGACGAGTCCGGGCAGGATCTGATCGAGTACGCACTGATCGCTGCACTGATCGGTCTGGCCGCAGTTACAAGCATGAGTGGTCTTGCGGGCAAGATCACGGACGTCTTCAACAACCTTGGGAACCAGCTGTAACGAACACCAGGTCGGATTCCCCGGCTCAATAGCAATTTATTGGGAAGGGAGTTCCGGTCGATGTATGCCAGGATGGGTCCGATTGCCTGCAGAACTCGGGTTCGGCAGTCTCCTGGTTATCACATGATTCACTGGATAGCTGCCCGATTCGGCAGAGGATGTTGAGAGCCGAACGGGATGCGGTTTTAGCCGAATGCGCGACGTGCCGGGCCAGCAGAAAGTGGCCCGGTCGCCGACTTTCGGACTGGGTAGTACTCTCTGCCGTGGACTCGGCTTGTTGTCCCCCAACCAGCTGACCGGGCGTGCAGTTCTGCTATTGTCCACACCCGCTCCGGAGAAGCCCGGAGGAAGGCGTTCAGTTTGGGGGCACCGGGAATGTCGAAATATCATGTCGATCTGCTGTACATCACGCTCGCGGCCGGATGCGCTGTTACCGGCGCGATCTTCGATCTGAAGAGCCGGCGTATACCCAATCGGCTCACCTTTCCGGCGATGCTCGCCGGACTCCTCCTGCATCTTGTTCTGAACGGCATCCACGGTCTGGGTTTTGCCGCGGCATCGGGGCTGATCGCGGGGGCGATCTTCGCGATCTTCTGGTTGGCCGGAGGGATGGGCGCGGGAGACGTGAAGCTGATGATGGCGGCGGGGTGCATCGCCGGCCTGGACAATGTTGCGTGGCTGCTGATTCTGACAGCTCTGGCGGGCGGGGTGATGGCGATCGGGCTGGCGCTGTGGCGCGGCCGCCTGAAGGACACACTGCTGAATGTTGGCGCTCTCGCCGTACACCACAGATACGAGGGGCTGAAGCCTCATCCCCATCTGAACGTCGGGAATGCACTTACTCTTCGCCTGCCCTATGGGCTGGCCATTGCAGCGGGCAGCATTGTCACGCTGTGCCTCACGGTCGTCAGGAGGTAACAGGCAATGGCACGACGGTTTATGACGGCGCTTCTGGTGGCACTGGTTATCTCGGGCTCGGCAGTTTATTTTCTTTCGCGGAAAATGAACCGGAAACGGCCTCAGGGCACACCTGTGGCGCACTACGTGGGAGCCGCGCGGGTGATGAATCCGGGGACGGTTCTGAACAGCAAGGATCTCACGATCGTGACGTGGCCAGCCGACCATCCGCTGTCCGGCTCGTTCGCAAAGGTCGACGACGTTGTTGGACGGACGGTTCTTTATCCTCTGGCGGTGGGTGAGCCGGTGCTCGATCACGAGCTGGCGCCCAAAGGCTCCGCGCTGGGCATCACGGCGAGGATTCCGGAGGGGATGCGGGCGGTGGCGCTGCAGTCGAACGAGGTGGTGGGCGTGGCAGGATTCATGATGCCGGGAACCCACGTCGATGTGCTGGTGACATATCGCAGCGCAGCGCAGGCCGAGGCTGTGACGGCGACGGTAATTCAGGATGTGGAAGTGCTGGCGGTGGGGCACCAGCTGGAGCCGAGCCCTTCCGGAAAGCCGGCGAACGTGAGCGTCGTAACCCTGCTTTTGACCCCGGCGGAGGCACAGAAAGCGGTTCTGGCGGCGGCGCAGGGCAGCATCCATTTCGAGCTTCGCAACGGGCGGGACACGGCGCCGGACAACCTGCTGCCGGTGGGCCTGAATCAGCTGACCGCACCGACATCGTCAAGGCCCGGATTGATCGCTCATGAGCGCCGGATCTATGCGCACCCCGCACCAAAACCGTGGGTGGTCGAAACGCTGCTGGGCTCCAAACGGACGGACGCCAGCTTTAGCGGAGGCAGCAATGACTAAGCGACTCACCGAATTTTCCGTCTGCCGCGGCGCATTCGCAATTTGTGTGGCAGCCTCTGTCGCGATGGGAGGCCGGCCGGCTTCCGCACAGAAACATGTACCGGAGGCATTTCAAGCGGCCATTCCGGGAACAGCGGCGGGAGCGACGACCACGGTCATCACGAACGCGCTGCATCTGGTGGTCGGTCGATCGATGTTTGTGAACACGGCAGAGCGTCTGCGCCGCGTTTATATCAGCAATCCAGCGGTGCTCGACTCGATGACAGCCAGCCCAAACCAGATTGTGGTAACGGCCAAGGAGCCTGGGATCAGCAGCCTGATTTTGTGGGATGCGTCGGGAAGGTCGAGGGCGTACACGATCACCGCAGATCTCGACATAAGCCAACTGAACCAGGCACTCAAGCAGGCTTTTCCGATGCAGGACATCCATGCGACGGGCCACGAGGGCCAGGTGGATCTGAGCGGAACGGTGTCGAGTCCGCAAATCGACGAAGCAGCCGTGAAAATGGCGGAGCAGTACTCCAAGAACATAACCAACTCGCTGCAGGTTGCCATGCACCACCGGCCTCAGGTTCGGCTGAAGGTACGGGTGGTGGAGATCGACCGCTCGCGGGCGAAGCAGCTGGGGTTCAACTTCTTCACGTCGGGCAACAACACGAGCGCCGCTGGCACCGGCCAGTTCCCCGGGATCACTGTGGCTCCCCAGACGGGAACCACAAGCGGGACGGGCGGCAGCGGCCTGCTTGCCGTGAGCAGCCTGCTCAACCTTTTCTACGACAACAACAGCATGGGGATTGGGGCGGCGATCCAGGCGCTGCAGAGCAAGCAGATTCTGCAGATTCTGGCAGAGCCGACGATCACCGCCATCAGCGGGCACAAGGCTTCTTTCCTGTCGGGCGGTGAATTTCCCTTCCCTGTGGTTCAGGGCGGAACGGGTGGGTTCACTTCGGTGACCATCCAGTTCCGGCCGTACGGTGTGCAGGTGGACTTCACACCGGTGGTTCTGCCCGACGGCACGATACAGCTGACGGTGGCTCCTTCTGTGAGCGCACTGGATTACACCAATGCGGTGCAGATTTCCGGTTATACGGTTCCCGCCATTTCGACACGGCGGGCGGAAACCGAGGTGGAACTGCGCAGCGGACAGAGCTTCTCGATTTCCGGACTGCTGGACAATCGCACGACCAACCTGCTGGAGAAGGTGCCTGGCATTGGCGATATACCGATTCTGGGCAAGCTCTTTCAAAGCGAAAGCGTGAACCATTCGGTGGAAGAGCTGGCGGTGATTGTGACGCCGACACTGGTGGATCCGCTCTCTGAAAACACCCATCCGACCCAGCCGAAGATGGTTATTCCGTTTATCAACACCTCGAAATTCGACAAGGGACTGGCTCCGAAGAAACAACAGGGAGTAAACGGGCAATGACCGATGCCTCCATCAAATCGCAGACTCTGTCGATTGCGCTGCTGACGGTGGGCGTCGACAAAGAGCTCGCCGACAGGATCGTGCAGACGGCGTCGCAGCTGCCGTGGAGCGTCAGTTCGGAGCAGTTGACGGAATACGTTTCGGCGACGCGACGAGCGGCGATGTCGACGGACAGCAAGAGCGCGGATGCGGTTCTGGTGGTCATCGATTTCGACCGGGATCCGCGGGAAGCGATGGAATCGGCGGCGTGGCTGCACCAGCTGTTTTTCGGGAAGATTTTCGTCGCAGCACTTTCCAGCCGGAATGATTCCGATTTGCTGCTGGCCGCGATGCGCGCAGGCTGCAATGAATTCCTGCGGAAGCCGCTGGATCCGCGCCAGCTGGCGGACTGCTTCGACCGGCAGGAGCGGCACTGGTCGGCGACGATGGGACGGGCGCGGGCCTCCGGGCACATTCTCTCTTTTTTTGGAGCGAAGGGCGGAGCGGGTACGACCAGCATCGCCGTGAATCTGGCGTGGACGCTGGTGACGCAGCACCAGAAGCGGGTTCTGCTGATCGACAATCACGTGGAGTTCGGCCACGTATGTCTGTACCTGGGGCTGGATGGCGCGCGGTACCATTTCGACGAACTGATCCGGAACGTGAACCGTCTGGATTCCGCGCTGCTGCGGGGTTTCATCGCGAAGCACAGCAGCGGACTGGAGGTGCTGGCTTCCCCGGAGTCGCACGATCCATCGCGGTTTGTGGATCCCGACGCGCTGGAGAAGACGCTGGAATTCCTGCGCGGCGAATACGATTACGTGATTCTCGACTGCCAGACGAATTTGGAAGAGGCGAGCCTGGCGGTGATGGACCGGTCGGATCAAATCTATCTGGTAGCGACACCGGAGATCGGGGCCATTCGCGACCTCTCGCGGTACATCGACGGGCTGAGCAGGAACGAATCGACGTCGGCGCGGCTGCACATCGCGATCAACCGCTATTCCTCGCACGGAGCGATTGCGATCGACCAGATAGAGAAGGCGATTCGAGTGCCTGTCGAGATTCAGCTTCCGAATGCGTACAACGAATGTCTGCGGGCGATCAACGTGGGCGAACCCGTACCGCTGAACAAGAAGTCCGAGTATTCCACGCAGATGTCGAAGTGGGCTGCCATTTTGGCAGGATCCAGCGCGGCGACGGCCGCCCCAGCCGCGCGCAAGGGATTTAGTTTGTGGGGGCGAAAGGCAGTTGATTAGCTATGGGTGATCTGAATCTGAACTATCCGCGACCGGAACCTTCGTCGGCCCTGCGCAACGGAGGCACCAGCCTGCGCAGCTCCGTGCCTGCTCCCCGTCCGCTGCGGGAGAAGGAACAGCAGGAACTGAAATCGGCCGTCCACCAGGAGCTGATTGGGCGGATCGACCTTGAGAAGCTGGGCGATGCGCAGGAAAGCCGCACCGGGCAGCAGCAGCTGCTGTCGGTGATTCAGCAGATCATCAGCGAGCAAAGCTTGCCTCTGAGCACGACGGAGCGCGACCGCCTTGCGCGCGAAGTGCTGGACGAAGTGTTCGGGCTGGGGCCGCTGGAGCCGCTGCTGCAGGACGACACGATCAGCGACATTCTGGTGAACGGGTGGAACAACGTCTACGTCGAGCGGCGGGGCTCGCTGTCCCGGACGCATGTGACGTTCAAGGACAACCGGCATCTGATGCAGATCATCGACAAGATCGTTTCGGCGGTAGGCCGGCGCGTGGATGAATCGACGCCCATGGTGGATGCGCGGCTCCAGGACGGGTCGCGTGTGAACGCGATCGTACCTCCTCTGGCGATCGACGGGCCGGCGCTGTCGATTCGGCGCTTTGGTTCATCGCCTCTGACCGCCGACAAGCTGGTTCAGAACAAGGCGCTGACACAGGTGATGCTGGATACGCTGCGGGCTGCGGTGCAGGCGCGGCTCAACATCGTGATCTCGGGCGGAACCGGCGCGGGCAAGACGACCCTTTTGAATGCGCTGTCCAGCTTCATCTCGGAGAAGGAGCGGATTGTCACTATCGAGGATTCGGCCGAACTGCAGCTGCGCCAGGACCATGTGGTGAGGCTGGAGACGCGGCCTCCGAATATCGAAGGCAAGGGTGCGATCCGGCAGCGGGAACTGGTGATCAATGCGCTGCGTATGCGGCCCGACCGGATCGTGCTGGGCGAGGTGCGCGGCGAGGAAGCCATGGACATGCTGCAGGCCATGAACACCGGCCACGACGGCTCGATTACGACAATTCACGCCAACACGCCGCGCGACGGACTGGCGCGTCTGGAAACGATGTGCATGATGGGCGATATTCGGTTGCCGGAGAAGGCGATCCGGCTGCAGATTTCATCGGCGATCCACATCATCGTTCAGGCGGCGCGCATGAGCGACGGCAGCCGCCGGATCACGCATATTTCCGAGCTGACGGGGGCGTTCAGCGATGTGATCAGCATGCAGGATTTGTTTCTGTTCGAGAAAGACGGAGTCGATAAGGATGGCAAGGTAAAGGGGCGGTTCCGTTCGACGGGCATTGCGCCCAAGTTCTGCGATCGGCTGCGGTCGCTTGGCATCCCGGTTCCGGCAGGTATTATGGATCACTGCGTGGAGGTCTGAGGAAGAACGTTATGCTTCTGGCTATCGTATTTCTCGGAATTCTGCTGCTGAGCTTCATCGTGATTGCCGCGGCGACGCGGCCCACGAACGAAGACAAGGCAGTTCGCCAGCGCGTGAGCGCCATCGCGCGCAGCGCAGCCGAACCGTCCGATGGCGGAGGAGCCTCGGTGCAGTTGCTGCGCAAGTCGGCATCCGGCGGCCTGGGCTGGCTGGATCAGGCATTCAGCCGCTATGAGCCGATGCAGCATCTCCGCCGCTGGGTGTCGCAGTCGGGCATCGACACGCCGGCGTCGTCGATTCTGGTTCAGTCGGCGGTGGCCCTTGTCATTGGCTTCTTTCTTCCGCTGCTGGCCATCCATCTGCTGGTTGCGCAGATTGCGGGGGCTCTGGTTCTGGGGGCGGTGCCGTGGGCTCGCATCGCTTTTGTGCGGTACCGGCGGCTGAGCAGCTTTGAGAAGGCGCTTGCCCAGGCGATCGACACGATGGCGCGGTCACTGCGGGCGGGGCACTCCATTTCGGGGTCGATCGACATTGTTGCGCAGGGAGCGCCGGAACCGGCAGCGTCGGAATTTGGCGAGGTATTTCGGCAGCAGAACTACGGCTTGCCGATGCGCGACGCACTGCTGCAGATGCTGGAACGGATGCCATCGCAGGATTTGCGGGTGCTGGTGACAGCCATGCTGGTGCAGCGCGAAACGGGCGGGAATCTGGTGGAGATTCTGGATCGGACGGTTTTTGTGATTCGCGAGCGCCAGAGAATTCGCGGGGAGATTAAGACACAGACGGCGCAGGGACGGCTGACGGGGTGGATTCTGACGCTGATGCCGGTTGGTCTGCTGTTGCTGATCAATGTTACCGACCCCGGGTATTCACGGATTCTTCTGACCAATCCGCTGGGACACAAGTTATTGTATCTGGGACTGGTTCTAATCATTCTGGGCGGGTTCACGATTCGGCAAATCATCAATTCGATCGAGGTGTAGCGGGAAATGACGAACATTGCAT
>DAHVZZ010000318.1:0-12754 GCA_027323785.1 Acidobacterium sp.
CGGCGATACTCCCTTCGATATCCACGCCGCCCGCGCCAACGGCTTGCACGCGATTGCCGTCGCCACCGGCCGCTTTTCCTTCGACGAACTCATGGAGCACCGCCCCGAGGCCTGCGCCACCAGCCTCCAGACGCTCCTCGAATCAACCCTCCCGCTCGACCTCCAAACCACTTCCCCGGCGATGGAAACGCGAGGCAATGCTTCGTAGCGCCGCCTGGATTGCCATCTTCGCCATGGTGGCCCTTGCCTCCGCACACGCGGATCAGCCGCACCCGTCCGCCCCAGCGAAGAAGTCCCACCCCGTCTCGCAGCGCGACCGCGACCGCGCCCGCCAGGACTTCCTCGATGGCGCAAAATTCCTCATCGCCCGCCAGCCGCGCCGCGCCCTGGATGCCTTCACCCTGGCCTCTGCCCTCGATCCCGGCAACCGCCGCTATATCGTTTCCGAAAAGATCGCCCGCGAGCACCTCGTGATGGCTCTCGTCCAGCAGTCGGAAAAGCAGCGGATCCTCGGCCACCTCACCGCATCGCGCAACACCCTCCTGCAGGCCGCCCGCATCGACCCCGCCAATGCCATGGTCCGCGAACACATCTGGGAGCTCGCCTCCTCCTCCCTCGACGGCCAGCCCGCCATGCGCGTTCGCAATACCCTCGCCGCCCCCGTCGTCCTCCAGCCACAACCCGGAAATCGAACCTTCCACCTCGACACCAGCGAGCGCGATCTCATCGACCATGTGCTCACCGCCTACGGAATCCATCCCACCCTGGATGCCTCCGTCGGCTCCCGCATGATTCGCTTTAATCTCGAAAACGTCGATTTCGGCCAGGCCAGCCAGGCCCTCTCCCTTGCCACCGGCACCTTCCTCGTGCCCCTCGATCCACGCCGCGCCCTCGTGGCCAAAGACAGCCGCGCCAACCGTACCAATTTCCAGCGCGTCGCCGCCGAAACCCTCTACCTTCCCGGCATGTCCTCCGAAGAGCTCACCGATATGGTCTCGCTCACGAAAAACATCTTCGGTATTCAGCAGGCCCAGGTGGCTGGCAACCAGTCCGCACTCTCCGTCCGCGCTCCTGTCGGCGATCTCACCGCCCTCAACACCACGCTCCGCAACCTCATCGACAGCCGCGGCATCGTCCAGCTCGACGTCAGCATGTATGACGTCAGCCGCACCAAAGCCACCAACCTCGGCATCCTGCTCCCCAATCAAACCTCCGTCTTCAACGTCTATTCCGAAGCCCGTAACATCCTCAACAGCAACTCCAGCCTGGTTCAGCAAATCATCTCTTCCGGTCTCGCCGCCCCCGGCGACTGGCAGGCCATCCTCGCCATCCTCATCGCCTCCGGCCAAATCAGCAACAGCATCCTCAATCAGCCCTTCGGCATCATCGGCGGCGGCCTCACCATGACCGGAATCACCAGCAGCGGCGGCTTCGCCAACATGAAGCTCAATTCCTCCAATGTCCGCGCCGTCGATCAGGTCCAGCTCCGCGTCCTCGACCGCGCCCAGGGCACCATCCGCAGCGGCGAGCGCTACCCCATCGAAACTTCCAGCTACTCCAACCTCTCGCCCAATTCCCTCTCCATCCCCGGCATCTCTACCGCCGGCCTCTCCAGCACGCTCCAGAATCTCGGCGTCAGTCTCGCCTCCCTCGAATCCGCCGCTACCCAGGCAATCCCTCAGGTCCAGTACCAGAACATCGGCCTCACCCTCGACGTCACTCCTCATATCCAGGGCCGGAGTCACGTCTCTCTCAAACTCACCTTCAAGCTCACCGCCCTGGCCGGCTCCTCCATCAACGGTTTGCCCATCCTCGACAGCCGCCTCTATCAGGCCATCGATACCCTCGCCTCCGGTCAAAGCACCGTCCTCGTCAGCACTCTCACCAGGTCCGAGTCCAACGCCATTACCGGCATCCCCGGCCTCAGTGAAATCCCCGGCTTCGCCAACACCACCAACAATAAGTCCAACCTCAGTTACTCCCGCCTGGCCATCGTCATTACCCCCCACATCGTCCGCATGCCCGCCAAAACCGCCGAGGAAATGGTCATGCTGCCCCGCGGTCAGCAGCAGCCCTGACCCGCCGATTCCCCTCCCCACTAACCGCCATCTGTAACCTCCCTTTCATCCATTTGGCGAACCTCGCTCACTTCCGATAAGCTGGGTCGCACACCCCCAATTCCTTCGCCCGGGAAAGGCAACCATGGCAATCGCACGGCAGGTCATTACCTCTCTGCAGCACGACGGCACGGATATGCTCGGCACCAAAAGCCTCGCCGTCAAAATCGCCGACGAAAGCATCGTCTCCGGCTCCCTCCTCACCGTCGAAAGCAATCACTTCTGCGTCCTCAAGTCGCGCGGCGCCGTCCTCAATGTCTACGAGACCGGCCAGTACGCTCTCAGCACACCCGATAAGCCCCTCCTCGGCTCCATCGCCCAGGGCTTCTTCGGCGGCAATTCGCCCTGGACCTTCGAAGTCATCTACGTCAATCGCTCCAAGCTCCTCATCCGCAGCGAAGGCATCGCCACCAGCGCCGAAATGGCCGAAATGGCCTATCAGGTCGATTACTACATCCACGTCGACACCAAAGAGGCCGCCCTCGACCTCATCACCCACCTCCCCTTCAACGGCAACATCATCGATACCCGCGAAGTCGCCGACTACGCCGGACCCGCCATCGAGCAGTCCATCAATCAGGTCGTCCAGGTCACCAAAATGGAGGACATCAACGAGCACATCGGCGAAGTCCGCGAGCTGGTCAAAAATCACCTCGCCGACTTCCTGAAGACCTACGGCATCACCCTCAACGACCTCAAAATCCTCATCATGCCCAAGGACGAGCGCATGCGCGAGCTCATCTCGCTCCAGGCCATGGGCCTCTCTCCCATTGAAGCCGTCCGTTATTACCTGGCCCTCAAAATGGCCGAACGCGGCCTCGTCTCCGCTCCCAATGCCGCAGCCGGCGTCCCCTTCAGCATCGGCTCGGCCACAGGCTTTTATCCCGTCAGCCAGGAAGCCGGACTCAACGGAGGCAAGTGATGCCAGGCGACAGCTTTTACGACGCGGGCGTTCTGCGGCAGTTCGCCACCAACCTCTTCTACGGCTGGGGCTATAACTTCTACCGCAAAGAAAACCAGCTCCGCGCCGACGATCAGCTCATCCGCGCCAAAGCGGCTTCTCTCATCGGAGAAGCCGCGGCTGCCGTCAGCAGCGCCGAAGCCGCTTACCGGCGCGAATTCCTCCCGCCTCCCACCCGGGCCAAGCCCTTCCCTGACGCTGAGGCCGTTGCCAATGCCCAGCGCCTGGAGCGCCTCGCCGCCGACATCCGCGCGCTGGAAGCCTCTTTCCAGTACCAGCCCGTCCCCGCAAACGACCGCATGACCCAGCGCTATCGCCAGGAAGCTCCCACCCTGGAAAAGCTCATCCAGCTCGACGAACGCCTCGTCGGCCAGTGCGAAATGCTCCGCCGATCGGTCGACGGGCAGGATGCCGCCGCCATCATCCAGCACTTCCTGGATCTACAAACAGGAATGGGCGCCATCCGCACCACCCTCCACGATCGCGAGTCCGTCCTGCTCAGCTGGTCCTGACACAACCCGGAATTTCGCGGAGCGCAGCCGACTTCCCCCGCTGTTTCTGCGCGCTCCGCACTTCCAACCCATCCCCACAACGCGCATCGTACTGAGTTGGGAGGTGGCTTCATGAAATTTCTCTTCGGACTCTTCACCGGAATCGTTGTCGGTATGCTCGTCGCTCCGGCCCGTGGCGAGGAACTCCGCCGTCGTATCTCGCAGAGAACCGGCGATCTCGCCGATACCTCGCGCAAAAAAATGCGCCGCGTCTCGGACACTGCTCAGGAAACCGCCCAGCAGGCCGCCGACCGCGCCCATGAAATCGCCAACAGCGCGCAGCACGCCGCAGCCGCCGCTCAGAAGACTGCGCAGCATGTATCCGCAGCCGTCCAGGAAAAAGCACACCAGATCTCCAGCGCCGCCGGCGAAAAACTCCAGCAGGCCGCCGAAACCGCCAGCGCCATCACCGACGCGGTCAGGCGCCAAACCGCATAGCCGGTCCCGTCCCTGTCTCTTCAACGCCCACGTCTGCCTGCGGCCGGCGGACGTGGGGATAACCCACCCCGCTCCATCTTCCCCGCTCCGAAACCGTTCCAGCCTCACCGTAAACTGGAAGTATGCCGCCGATCCTCATCGCCCAGAACATCTCCAAACGCTTCGGCGCCACTCCACTCTTTGAAAACATCACCTTCGCCGTCCACGATGGCGACCGCATCGGACTCATCGGCCCCAACGGCACCGGCAAATCCACCCTCCTCGCCATCCTCGGCGCCGAGCAGGAGCCCGACTCCGGCGAAGTCTCCTTCCGCAAGCGCGCCCGCGTCGGCTACGTCCATCAAATCTCCGATTTCGCCCCCGCCCTAACCGTCCGCCAGGTCATCGAGGCCGCGCTCCACCGGGCCGCCGTTCCTGATGCCGACCGCGAGCAGCGCCTCCGCGAAACCCTGGGCCGCGCCGGCTTCTCTGAGGACGACACCACCGCCAATCCCGGCATCTCCCGCGAAGCCTCCAGCCTCAGCGGCGGATGGCGCAAGCGTCTCGCCATCGCCGAAGCCCTCGTCACCGATCCTGACGTCCTCCTCCTCGACGAGCCCACCAACCACCTCGATCTCGAAGGCATCGAGTGGCTCGAAGCCCTCCTCCGTGCCGCCAGATTCGCCTTCGTCGTCGTCACCCACGACCGCTATTTCCTCGAAAACGTCGCGTCTGAAATCGTCGAGCTCAACCGCATCTATTCCGACGGCCTTCTCCGCGTCAAAGGCGGCTACTCCAAATTCCTCGAAGGCCGCGAGGCTTACGTTGACTGGCAACAGCGAGCCCAGGAAAGCCTCCGCAACCGCGTCCGCACCGAAATGGAGTGGCTCCGCCGCGGCCCCAAAGCCCGCGCCACCAAGGCCAAAGCCCGCATCGACAACGCCAACGCCCTCATCGCCGAGCTGCGCGACTCTGAATCCCGCACCCGCACCGCCACCGCAGGCATCGCCTTTGACGCCACCGGCCGCCAGACCAAACGCCTCATCGAAATGGAAAACGTCGCCGTCACCCTCGGCGGCCGCGAAATCCTCCACGGCGTCAGCCTCGCCCTCATCAACGGCCTCAGGCTCGGCCTCGCCGGCCCCAACGGCTCCGGCAAAACCACCCTCCTCCGCGCCATGACCGGCGAAATCCCCACCAGCTCCGGTGAAATCCGCCGCGCCCCCGGTCTCCGCGTCGTCTACTTCTCGCAAATGCGCGAGCTGGACACCTCCCTCACCCTCCACCGCGCCCTCGCCCCCGACTCCGATTCCGTCGTCTACCAGGACCAGGTCCTCCACGTCGCCAGCTACGCCTCCCGCTTCCTCTTCACCGGCGAACAGCTCAATCAGCCCGTCGAGCGCCTCAGCGGCGGCGAGCGCGCCCGCGTCCTCATCGCCCGCCTCATGCTGCAGCCCGCCGACGTCCTCATCCTCGACGAGCCCACGAACGACCTCGACATCCCCACCCTCGAAATCCTCGAAGAATCCCTCCTCGAATTCCCCGGAGCCCTCGTCCTCGTCACCCACGACCGCTATCTCCTCGACCGCGTCACCAACGCTGTCCTCGGTCTCGACGGCCTCGGCCACTCCGCCCTTTTCGCCGACTACCTCCAGTACGAAGCCTGGCGCGACGAACCAACCAAATCCGGCCACCCCTCCCAAAGCCAGGCGGACAGCAACGAATCTGGGTACCCCGTCTCTCGAAGAGAGGCGGGAACCACCGACTCCACCGGCTCCGAAAAACCCTCCACCCCCACCCGCAAAAAGCTCTCCTACCTCGAACAGCGCGAGTACGACACCATCGAGGACCGCATCGAACAGGCAGACGCCCGCCTCCACGCCGCCCAGCAGCGCATCGAAGACCCCGCCGTCGTCACCAGCCCCCAGGCCCTCGTCGAGGCCCTCGCCGAACTCGAATCCGCCAAATCCGACCACCACACCATCTACGAACGCTGGGTGGAACTCACCGAGAAGATAGACAGCTAACCCACTCAAGGAGATCCCCATGCCCACCGAACCCTGGCTCGCCGGAACCCACGCCGAACTCCCCGCCGCCCTCCGCGCCGTCGTCCATGCCCTTGAGCTTTCCTCCCAGGACATCGAGCAATGGTGCTCCCCGCTCTCCGACGACCAGCTCAATGCCCGCCCTTCCGGCATCGCTCCCGTCGCCTTCCACCTCCGTCACATCGTCCGCACTCTCGACCGCCTGCTCACCTACGCCGAAGGCGCCCAGCTCAGCCCCGAGCAGCTCGCCGCCCTCAAATCCGAACTCGACCCCGCTGCCACCGCCACCGCGCTCTTCGATGAATTCCGCGCCGGCATCGCCGCCAGCCTCCTCCGCATTCGCGCCTTCGCCTCCGCCGATCTCGAACAGCCCCGCGCCGTCGGACGCAAAGCCCTGCCCACCTCCGTCGGCGGCCTCCTCGTCCACTGCGCCGACCACACCCAGCGCCATACCGGCCAGGCCATCACCACCGCCAAAGTTGTGAGCGCCTGATCTTCCCTTCTCCGCTTGTGACCTTTCCCGCTCTCTGGCATCTTTACCTGTATGCAGATCACAGACGAGGCGGTCGAGCCAGTGACGCTCAACGGCCATCGCCGCAACGGCCGTTTCTTCAATCCAGGCGTCAGACGACAGGGCTTTTCCGAATTTTTTCGCTGGATCACCAACCGCAAACCCGGCCCATGGCCCGGCTGGATTCCCTCCGAGCCGGGCCCCCAACCGCCCCACTCCGTCTCCGGCTCCGACCTCCGCGTCACCTTCGTCAATCACTCCACGGTCCTCCTCCAGACCCACGGCCTCAACTTCCTCACCGATCCCGTCTGGTCCGAGCGTGTCAGCCCCGTCAGCTTCGCCGGCCCGCGCCGCCACCGCGCGCCCGGCATCCGCTTTGAGGATCTCCCGCCCATCCACTGCGTCCTCCTCAGCCACAACCATTACGACCACATGGACGTGCCCACCCTGCGCCGCATCTCCGCCGTCCATCGTCCCGCCATCTTTTGCCCCACCGGCCTCGGCCAAACCGTCCGCCAGTTCGGCTTCCGCGAAGTCTTCGAGCTGGACTGGTGGCAGTCGCACACCTGGCGCGATATCCCGGTTCACTGCGTCCCCGCGCAGCACTTCTCCGCCCGCACCCCCTTCGACCGCAATACCACCCTCTGGTGCGGCTGGATGCTTGCCCCCCAGTCTGGCAACATCTACTTCGCCGGAGACACCGGCTTCGGCGGTCTCTTCCACGACATCGCCCAGCGCTTCGCGCCCATGCGCTTTGCCCTCCTGCCCATCGGCGCCTACGACCCCGAATGGTTCATGGGCCCCATTCACATGACCCCCGAGCAGGCCCTCGATACCCAGAACATCCTCCGCGCCTCCGTCTCCATGGCCATCCACTTCGGCACCTTCTCCCTCGCCGACGACGGCCTCCACGCCCCCATCGAGCGCCTCCATGCCGCCGTCGCCCAAAACGGCCACACCGGCCCCTTCTGGGTTCTCAGCGAAGGCGAAGGCCGCATGGTCCCATGAAATCCGTTCCCTGAGACCGGTTCCCTGAAACCGGGTCCAGGGAACGTTCGCTGCGATCGTTCCCCCTGCGATCGTTCTCTGAGGCCCATGCGCTGCGCCTCGCTCTCCATCGCAAAATTCTTGCCGCCTGTTCATGAATTGCGGCGCTGACATTCTCCCGCGCGATACTGGTCGAGCACGTCTTCCAGGAGATTGAATGGCTCGCAAAGTGAACAGGCGCACCTTCCTCGCAGAGAGCACCGCGGCCACCGCTGCCACCCTCGCCGCAAAACCCCTCGCCGCTTACGGCAGCGCGCTGCGCCCGAGCATCCTCCCATCGCCACTGCTCCCCGCCCAGTCCCGCGGCCTCTTCGACGTCGCCCGCAACCGCGCCGCTTATCAGTCCAGCGCCATCGACGAAAATTGCACCGCCCATCTCGTCACCGACGGCAGCACAAATACCCTCTGGGAATCCCAGCCCGGCGGCCTCCAGTGGATCGCCATCGACCTCGGCCATCCGCGCCCCATCGACCGTCTCACCATCCGCTGGGGAGCCATGGCCGCCTCCACTTACAGCGTCCAAGTCGCCCCCGAACCAGCCACCCATCCTCCCACGCCATCCATTCCCTGGACTCAGGTCTTCGCCACCACCAACGGCCAGGGCGGCGTCGAACACATTCCCCTCCACGGCGTCCACGCCGCGCAGATTCGCATTCTCGCCCACGCTCCCTCACCCACCTCCGGCGTCTCCATCGCCTCCGTCGAGGCATGGAGCCCCGACAATCCGAATCCGGCGCCTCCTCCGCCCACCGTCCTCTCCCTCCCCGGCTCAGAACTCTCCGACGGCTGGTCGCTGCAGGCCGGCATCTTCACCGAATCCTCGCCCCACGACATCTCTTCTCCCTCATTCGCCGCGCCCGGATGGCTCCCCGCCGTCGTTCCCGCCACCGTCCTCACCAGCTATCTCCGCCACGGCTCCATCCCCGATCCTTTCTACGGCGATCAGCAAACCCAGGTCTCTGACTCCTTCTTCACCAACAGCGATTTCTGGTACCGCAACACCTTCGTCATCCCCCGCGAAGCCCGCGGCCATCGCCTCTGGCTCAACTTCGACGGCATCAACTGGAAAGCCGATGTCTGGCTCAACGGCCACTTCATCGGACGCATCGCCGGAGCCTTCATCCGCTCCCGCTTCGACATCACCGCTCACGCCATCCCCGGTGCGCGCAACTGCGTCGCCGTCCTCATCCGCCGCGTCGAACATCCCGGCCACGTCCGTCCCAAAGTCCTCGCCGGCGAATACCGCAACGGCGGTGACCTGGGCCTTGACAGCCCCACCTTCATCGCCTCCGTCGGCTGGAACTGGCTCCCCACCATCCGAGGCCGCAACACCGGCATATGGAACCACGTCCGTTTCGAATCCACCGGCGATGTCACCCTCCACGACCCCTGGGTCAGCACCGAATCCCTCGCGCCCGACCTCTCCCACGCCCACCTCGCCCTCCACGCCACCCTCACCAACCACTCCACGCAGCCCCGCCGCTGCCTGCTCCGTTTCTCCTCTGAAGTCTTCTCCGGCCGCCACGAAGTCGCCCTCGCTCCCGGCGAAACCACATCCGTCACCATCACCAGCACAGAATGCCCATCCCTCTCCGTCGCCCATCCGCGCCTCTGGTGGCCCAACGGCTATGGCGAACCGGCCCTCCACAACCTGCACCTCGCCGCTGAAATCGACGGCGTCGTCAGCCACGAGCAGCGCACCACCTTCGGCATCCGCAAAATCGACTACACCACCCCGAAGGGCGTCCTCACCATCCACATCAACCACTGCCGCATCCTCTGCCGCGGCGGCAACTGGG
Organism: Acidobacterium sp.; assembly: GCA_027323785.1. Lineage (GTDB taxonomy): Bacteria > Acidobacteriota > Terriglobia > Terriglobales > Acidobacteriaceae > Palsa-343. Next base: position 9,449 of record DAHVZZ010000318.1, read on the forward strand.
GCATGGACGAAGGCATGCTCCGCTGCGACGCCGCCGGTTACGACCTCCGCGTCCGCATGCATCGCGACATGCACCTCAACATGATTCGCAACTGGATCGGCATGGTCGGCCGCGACGAGTTCTACGACGCCTGCGACCGCTACGGCATCCTCGTCTGGGACGACTTCTGGATCGCCAACCCCGTCGACGCGCCCGATCCCTCCGACCACCCCATGTTCCTCGCCAACGCCTTCGATAAGATCCGCCGCATCCGCCGCCACCCATCCCTCGCCCTCTACTGCGGCCGCAACGAAGGCGACCCGCCACCCGACATCGACGCCGCCCTCCGCGCCGCCGCCACCCGCCTCGACGGCACCCGCTACTACATCCCCAACTCCGCCGCCGGCCTCGTCACCGGCCACGGCCCTTACACCAATCAGGACCCCGCCTGGTACTTCGCCCACCGCGGCACAACCTTCCACAGCGAACAGGGCATCGTCTGCGTCCCCGCCGCCGAATCCATCCGCGCCATGATGCCCGCCGCCGATCAGTGGCCCATCAGCGATACCTGGGCCACCCACGACTACCAGCGCCCCCGCTCGGAACTCAACACGCAGCGCATCGAGCAGCGCTACGGCCCCGCCACCTCCCTCGACGGCTATTGCCGCAAAGCGCAGCTCGTCAATCTCGAAACCGCCAAAGCCATCTACGAATCCCTGCAGACCCATCAGGGCAGCGGCCAGCTCATCTGGATGACCCAGTCCGCCTGGCCCGCCATGATTTGTCAGCTATACGATTACTATTTCGACCAGACCGCCGCCTGCTTCGGCGCAAAAACTGCCTGCCGCCCCATCCACATCCTCTGGGATCAGCACCCCGGCGACATCCGCATCGCCAACAACACCCCTGCCCCGCAGCAAGCCCTGCGCGCCGAAGCCCGCATCTTCACCCTCCACGGCCGCGAAGTCCTCCATCGCGCCGTCACCCTCGACATCCCCGCCACCGCTGCCGTCACCGGCTTCCCGCTCAATCCGCCTTCGAGCCTCTCCGGCGTCTTCTTCGTCAAGCTCACCCTCCACCGCGCAGCCAAACTACTCTCCGACAATTTCTACTGGAGCCCCACTTCCGGCGGCGACTGCACCAGCCTCAGCGCCATGCCCCGCGCCGCTCTGCACCTCTCCGCGCAGCTGCGCCCCGGCGCTCCAGCCGCAATCCACGCCACCGTCCGCAATCCCGGCAACGCCATCGCCTTCGCCATCCGCCTCCAGCTCCAGCACGGTCCCCGCCACGAACGCCTGCTGCCCGCCTTCTATCAGGACAACTACTTCTCACTGCTCCCCGGCGAATCCCGCACCGTGGCCATTGAACTCCCCAGCCACGAACTCCCCAGCCACGGACTCCCCAGCCACGCCGCAACCCCCACCGCCCTCCGCCTCGCCGTCGACGGCTGGAACATCGCGCCCGCCCACATCCCCATCGCCTGAAAAGCAAAAGCGGGCGCCGGCGCGCCCGCTTTCACCAGGGACATCCGTCCCGTCACTCCCCGTGCCAGTTGTAGCTCGCGATCAGCTGCCCATTCGTACCCACCATCAGCAGCGCCGCCCGTCCGGGAGCCAGCGTTCCCGTGAACGTCTTCCCGCTCCGCGCATCCGTAAACTCCACCGCCGTCTGATTCGTCTCTGACGTCAGCACATAAAGCGTCGCCTTCGGCAGCAGCGTCGGACAAATCAGCATTCCCGGATCCGTCACCGTCGTCGTGTACTCCGGCTTAATCCCCGCCATGCGGATCGCATACCGGTACACCGCCGCCACCGAATCCAGCCGGTCGTTCAGCTCCAGCGGCAGCGCCGAAAACAGAATCTTCCCCTTGCCCAGCGTCACCTCCGCCCAGTCTTTTCCGCCCGGCATCTCTGCCTGGCCCAGCACCGTCGTATCCTGCCCACCGTAAACCAGCGGCAGCGGCTTCCCTGCCCACCGGAACGTCTGATCCCGCATCTGCAGCGCCACCGTTTTGTAATCGATACCGATCTTTTTCGCCCGGTCCGTCGGATGCAGATGCGGCGTCTCGTCGAACGGCCCCGAAATCAGCAGCACCGCGCCCTCCCGCACATGCTGCTCCAGCGCCGCCCACGCCGCTTCGTTCAGCCCATACGCCGAAGGCAGAATGATCAGCTTCGGATTCCCCAGCACTCCGATCTGGTACGACCCCACCGCATACGCCGGCGTGTGATCCCAGTTGTAGAGCACCCGCACCGCCCGCTGCTGCGCCTCCAGCGCCTCCGAGTTATACACCGAGAGCTGCAGCGGCTGCGGCAGCACAATCGCCACCTCCGGCCGCTCCCACGCCGTCGCATACGGTTCCGCCGCTTTCGCAAACTCGCCCATCCCCCGCATCATGTTTTCCCACAGCTTCGCCGACCCGTCGCTCCGCTCCATCCCGAAATCCGGGCTCCGGTCCCACGACCACTGCATCGCTCCGCTCGCTCCCGCCGCAAACCCCAGCGCCCACTTCCGCTCCTCCAGCCCCAGCCCCGTCAGCTCGTCGTATCGCCACTTCCCATCCGGAGACCACACCGGCTGGTACCCCGTCTCGCCCGTAATCTGCGGCACTCCCGGATACTTCGCCACCACCGAATCCCACAGCAGCGCATTGTCCTGCCAGTACGTGTGGTTCGTCGTGAACGACACCCCGCTCGTCGCGTAAAACTGGTTCAGCACCCGGTTCGTCACGCCGCCCTCGTCCTGTCCCACATCCAGCAGCTGCGTGCTCCCCGTGCTCCGGATCGCCTCCACCATCCCATGCGCCCACCGCGCAAACATCGCCTGCGCGAACAGGTTGTAGTCCAGCGCCCGCACCTCGTTCGGATTCCCCGACCGGCTCAGGTTCATGTCCCGCTCCGTCGGCAGCGGCACCCGGTCGAAACTCCCCAGCTCGTTCGCCGGAACCCGCCACGCCGTCGCCAGCTTCCCAATCTGCCCGTACTTTGCCCGCAGCCACTGGTGCCACGCCGCCACCTCCGCCGGATCGCCGTTCGGCACATTCCCCCGGTACAGCACCCGCGGATTCGAAAAACTCGGCTCGTTCACCAGGTCGTAGCTCAGGTACGGCACATGCTCAAAATGCCGCACCACCGACAATACGTACTTGTATTCGGCACGAATCATCTTCTCGCTCAGGTAAGGATTCGGCCCCGTTTTCCCCTTCGCCGGCTCCTGCCACGCGCCCCCCGCCACCGGCCCCACCTTCGGAATCATCCCGTACAGCGTAAAATTCACCGCGATGTCATGCGCCTGCGCCGCCGCCAGAAACGCCTCCACGTTCCGCAG
>DAHVZZ010000326.1:0-6066 GCA_027323785.1 Acidobacterium sp.
TCGGAATCTTCGGCGAGAAGCTCTGGAACACGTTCAGTTCCGTATTCAGCGTCTGCGCTTCATTCAGATTCTGCATGTACGACCCGCTCCAGAAGAAGCTCTTCCCCGCAACATGCTCGATGCCCCTTGTATCCACTCCGCGCCGCAGCAGAATCGCTTCCTCTTCCGGACCAAAATCCTCGCCGACAACGCCGATCACCCGCACCGGTGTAAAGTAACTCGCGGCCAGCGAAAAATAGGTTGCCGCGCCGCCAACACACCGGTCTCTGCGCCCTGAAGGCGTCTCAATCGCGTCGAACGCCACGCTTCCAACGACCAAAATCGCCATCGAACACCTTTCTCGTTACTTGTTGAGATACTTTCCCATCAGCAGGTCGACCTTCGCCCGCGTGGCCGCGGGGATCTTGTCCGGGCTGGTCAGAATGGCAAACTGCAGCGCCGACGCGCAGCCGCATTTCCGCTCCCTCGGCATGGCGGCCACCGCCGCTCTGATCACCTTGGCGGCATTCGCGGCATTCTGATTCAGCACCGCCACAATCTGTTCAACGGTCACCGAATCGTGATCCGGATGCCAGCAGTCGTAGTCGGTCACCATAGCCGCCGTTGCGTAGCAAATCTCCGCTTCGCGCGCCAGCTTGGCTTCCTGCAGATTCGTCATGCCAATCACATCGGCGCCCCAGCTCCGATACAGGTTCGACTCGGCTCGCGTGGAAAACTGCGGACCCTCCATGCAGACATAGGTTCCACCGCGCTTGCCCGGCACCTTCTCCCGCTCGCACGCCGCGGCCAGCGCACCGGAAACCGTGCCGCACACCGGATCCCCAAAGGCCACGTGCCCCACAATTCCCTCGCCGAAAAACGTCGACACCCGCAGAAACGTCCGGTCGATAAACTGGTCCGGCATCACAAAGTCGCCCGGCTTGTGTTCCTCTTTCAGCGATCCCACCGCCGACATCGACAGAATCCGTTCCACGCCCAGTTTCTTCATGGCGTAAATGTTGGCGCGGAAATTGAGTTCTGACGGCAGAATCCGATGCCCCCGCCCGTGCCGTGCCAGGAACGCCACCTTTCGGCCTTCCAGCTCACCCAGCACAAACGCGTCGCTTGGCTCGCCAAACGGTGTCTCCACATTCTCTTCGTGAACGTCCGTCAGCCCAGGCATCGAATACAGCCCGCTGCCACCGATAATTCCGATTTCTGCTTTCTGCAAAATCGCTCCTCGCTGCTCACCGGCACAATACGGCCAGGACTGCGTCATCAATGAATACAGGCTCTCAGTATAAATGCCCTCGTTGCGGTCAGATCGCCTTCCCCTGCAGCCGATTCAGCGCACAAAAGTCGCCTTCACCCGCTCCGACACCGTGAAGTAGCTGATCCAGACCACCGCCGCGATCACAGACTCCAGAGCCGCGAAAGAGATCGTGCTGTGCAACTGGTGGACAAGCTCCATGACTCTGACTGAGGCTGCGCCAGCCACGCGCGGACAAAGCGTGTACTTCGCCAGGCTCACCGCCACGGAAAACAGCAAAAACACCTGATACGCCCGCGGGAAAATTCTCTTTTTCCCAAAGAAGAGCACCAGCAGAACGACCCCGCCCGCGAGCAGCGCCACAGCCGAAAGCAACTCCATCACCACCAGCGTCGGCAGCCCCGGAATCAGCTCCCCGACGATAGCCCGGTTGGGATTCGCCAGGAAAATCGCATCCTTAAGAATTGCGCCCAGCAGCAAAATCGGACCCAAAAACAGCCCCAGCGCCACCAGAATCAGCCATCCGCCGATTCCTTCTCGCTGCTCGCTCAGATCGAACATCGGTGATGAGAACGCCTGGCCCGCCGGTGCCATCGCGTTCTCCGTCCCAGCCTCGTTCCCGAGACAATGCACACATACCCCGTCCTCGCGCAATTCCTCGGCGCATTCAGGACAACAAGCCGCCATCGCCATTTCCACCCATGACTTTCCGGAAGGAGACAGAATACTGTGTCGCTGCGAACTTGTCGTGTATTTATTTCGTCAGGTTTGCTTCGGCTATCCCGACCGCCCCCTCAGCGAGCGCCGCCTTCATCATGCCGCAGCTGGCCATCCACTGCACCAGGCTCCCGGTCAGGTCCGGCTCCCGCCTCGGCGCGGGTTCGGCTCCGGGCCGCCGCCCGCTCATCGCCAGCTGCCCGCCACTCTGCTGCTGCGCACTGAGCGTCAGCCATTGCAGCTTCCGAGCCATCGGCAGCGCGAAGCTCTCGCTCACAAATACTTCCCTACCGCTCCTCACGATCAGCACCGGCCCCTCGCTGGTCGTATAGACCCGCTCGTTCGGCCCCGTCTCGTCCGCCTTCTCCCGTTTCACATCCCAGAACTGGTTGCCGACCTGGTTGTCGTAGAGCTTCGCAAATACCTCGGCCGCGCGTCGGGTCTTCCACTGCGACAAATACAGCAGCGCCACCGAGGCCGTCGAGTTCGTGTTTTTCGCGCCCTTCTTCTGCGCCACGTAGTAGATGCCGCCGTCCCACTGCGGCGTCAGCTCCGCTTCCGCTTCTCTTCCGCCGAACATGTCCGCAAGAATCTTCACGTCCAGCTCACCCATCACCCCCACGTCGTAGGGGTTGTACTCCGCGTCGATCACAGGATGGATATCCGGCATTGTCAGCAGCGGCGGCTTCACATGCCGCTCGTAGGCACGCGGGTTCATAATTTCGTAGCTCGTGTTCGGCGGCCGCGCCAGCACATCCGCAAATGCCCCGGCCTTCGTAGCCGAATCCTGCAGCAGCGTCGCCTCAAACTCCAGCCCATAGGTGTACGGAAACAGCATCGACTGCTGCAGCACCATCGGCGCCCGCGCCATCACCGGCGAATCGCTCAGGTCCGACGTCGCCGCCACCATCTTCTTCGCCAGCCCCGGCATCATCTTCAGGCTCCTGCCCGTGGGCGCCAGACTGTAGTCCACAAATGACACCATCGCCTGGCCTTCCACCACCGCCTCCCGCGCCGTGTCTTCCTCGTCGGTCGCCACATGCTGCACGTCCTGGGCGTAGCTGTGTGAGATCCCGTCGCTCGACGGATCTTCCCACTTCTCCAGATCCACATCCTGATCCTGCAGCGCATGGGTCAGCTCATGCGCCAGCACCGGTTTCTGCGTTGCCGGAGCCACCCAGTTCAGCAGGTTCACCGTCTTCGTCCGGCTGTCGTAATAGGCTGCAATCTGCTCGTCCAGCAGCTTCACCAGAAACGGCCGCAGACGGAAATCCGCATCCAGCAGCCCGAATTTCTTCAGCACGATCTCCGAACGCTCCATCCGCCGCGCGTCCTTGCCGTCGTTCAGCTTCCGTTGCAGATACTGCTCCACCTCGGGTCGCGTCACCAGCCGCGCCTTCACCGGATGATGAACCGGCAGCCCCGTGTCTTTGGACACGAACTTCAAAATCGTACCGACCGAGGCAAACAGCTCCTTCGCCTGCTGCGGCGTAATCACCGTCGGCGCGCTTGTCTTCGGCGGAGCGGACTTCTGGTCGCGAACCGCTCCGGTGCTGGAAGCCGGTGCTCCTGTCTGCCCTCCCGCCGCCGGAGCTGGAGTCTGCGCCGAGGCAAATGTGGCCGCAACGGCCAGGAACATCGCAGGAACGAACCTTCTTAGCTGCATCTTCAGTCCTTCAGGTCCCTTCCGGCGGAACCGGCCGTTCATCTGTCGTGCCTTACCACGAGACTATAATTTTTCTCAGGAGATTGCATGAGCCAGACGCCCCCAACCGCCGATATCGCTGTCTCAGAAACTCCTCTCGCCCATCGGCTTACGGCTGCCGGTCCTTCCGTTCCGCCGCTGCGGATTCATCGCGGCGCACGCACCCCGGAGTGCTTCTCCTCGGCTGCTGAGGAATTGCAGGCCCTGCTCCGCTCTGCCGGCATCTACGACCTCGGCTTCCGCTCCATCCTGCGCGTCGCCGGCAAAGACCGCGTCCGCTGGATGAACGGCATGATCACACAAACCGTCAGGGGGCTCACGCCCGGCCAACTCGGCTATACCCTGGTCCTCAACCCTCAGGGCCGCATGCAGGGCGACGGCGATGTCTTTTGCTATGACGATTTCCTCCTGCTGGAAACGGACCGCTCCCAGGCAGATCGACTGATCACCCACCTGCGCCGCTACATCATCATGGACGACGTCAAACTGGAGCCGTTAGACGATTCACTGACGGCCCTCGGCATCGCCGGTCCAAATGCCGCCCGGATTCTCGAATCTCTCGGCGCCGCAATCCCCGAGGAAGGCGCCTTCCAGTCCGTCCAGCTCGCCGGAATCGAGACGACCCTCGCGCACCGGTACAGCCCCGTTGTCCCCTGTTTCGAAATCCACCTGTCCTGCGAGCGCGTACTTGACCTCTGGAACGCGCTGCTCGCCTCCGGAGCCGCTCCCTGCGGAGTCGAATCCACCGAGCAGTTCCGCATCCTGCAGGGTATTCCCCTCTTCGACGTCGATTTCAGCGACAAGCATCTTCCCCAGGAAGCGGGCCTCCACCGCGCTCTCAATTTCACAAAGGGCTGCTACATCGGCCAGGAAATCGTTGAGCGCATCCGCGCCCGCGCCACCGTGCACCGTTCGCTGCGCCAGTTTCAGCTGGAGGGCGTGATGCCGCCGCTCGGCCCCGGCCAGACCGCCGAGCTTCGTTCCGGCGATGCCGCCGTCGGTGAGATCACCAGCTTTGCCAGAATTGAACTCCCCGGGCTCATGCAGTCCCTCGCCCTGGGCATCGCGCGGGTGGAAGCCCTTGACCGTAGCCTCAATGGCTCGGAGCCCATCCGCTGCGCCGCGGGCATCGCCACTCCGCTCGCCGCACCGCCAAAATCTGCGGACCTCCAATCGGTCCGTCCAGGAGATCGTTAATTCTATGGATGAACAGAAAACCACATTCACGGTAACCGACCGCCGCAAGTTCACCACCGAAGGCGAACTGCGCGACGAGAGCCCCGCGTCTGAATCCTCTGCCGCCCAGGAGACGGAGCGCAAGCCAGCCTCGTCCGAAAAGGTCGTCACCATGCCGGCGCCGCAGGCGCGCGCCACGGAATCCACCCAGGAACAACACACCCCGGAGCCCGAAGCCCAGGTCGCCGACGTAGACGCGTTGTACGACGCGGAGCAGCCGCAGTTCTCCGCTCAGGAAACCGCTGACCAGCACGCCGCCTACGCCGAATCCTCCCGCCAGCTCGACGAGATGCTCCGCCAGGCGAATCCTGGCATGGGCGCCACGGCGGCCGTCACATTCGAACACATCATCCAGTCTTTCTATGTCTCCGCCATGATCGCCATGGGCGCCGGCACCGAACCTGGCCAGAAACCCCGCATCGACATCATCGGCGCTCGCCAGAGCGTTGACATGCTTGCGCTCCTGCAGGACAAAACCAAGGGCAATCTCTCCCAAAAGGAAGAAGCTACCCTGCAGAATGTCCTCTTCGAGCTCCGCATGATGTTCCTCGAAATCACCAACGCCATCGCCCAGTCGGCCCATCGTCCGCCCGACGGGAAAGGAAACTAGCTCCCTCCGGATGAAAGCGGAAATCGTCTTCCTCGGCAGCGGAACCTCCATGGGCGTCCCTACGCTGGGCTGCCGCTGCTCGGTGTGCACCTCTGCCGATCCACGCAACCGCCGCACCCGTCCCTCTGTGGCCATCCGCTGGAGGGACGGTGCCGACCCACACACCGTCGTCATCGACACCGGACCCGATTTCCGCCAGCAGGCCATCCGCGAGGACATTCCTGCCCTCGACGCCGTCTTCTACACCCATCCCCACGCCGACCACATCCTCGGCCTCGACGACCTTCGCCCCCTCAGCTTCCGGCACAAACCCGGCTACCTGCCTCTTTACGCCGACGAATCTACTGCCGCCATCCTCCGCCGCGTTTTCGACTACACCTTCTCCTCCGCTTCCACCTATCCCACCCGCGCCCGCGTCCAGCTGCGTCCGCTTGAAGATACCCAGAGCGTCGAAATCGCCGGTGCCTGTTTCCAGCGCGTCCCCATTCAGCATGGCCAGCTTCAGGTTGCGGGCTTCCGTTTCGGAGCGGCCGCCTATCTCACCGATAT
>DAHVZZ010000169.1:0-8698 GCA_027323785.1 Acidobacterium sp.
AATCGCCGTCAGGTTCTCCTCTGGACCCAGTCGCTCGCAATGGTCCAGTCACTGCTGCTGGCGTGGCTCACCCTTGCGCATCTGATCACCATTCCGGAAATCCTGGCCCTCAGTGCCTTCCAGGGAGTCATCAACGCCTTCGACATGCCGGGTCGGCAGTCGTTCATGATTCAGATGGTCGCCCCACCGCCAACTGGAGGTCCTGAAGCACTGGAGGAAAACCGGCACGATCTCTCCAATGCCATCGCCATCAACTCGTCCATGGTCAATGCCGCGCGGCTCATCGGCCCCTCACTGGCAGGACTCGTGATCGCAGCCAGCAGCGAAGGCTGGTGCTTCCTCATCGACGGGCTCAGCTACATTGCCGTCATCATTTCGCTGCTGATGATGCGGGTGCACGTGGCGAAGGTGGGCAAAGCGACGACATCGATGTTCCATCAGTTGCGGGAAGGCTGGTCCTATGTCTCAGGGTTCACACCCATTCGGACGATTCTGACCCTGTTTGCACTGGTGAGCCTGATGGGAATGCCGTACGTGGTTCTGATGCCGGTCTTTGCCGGCAAGGTGCTGCACGGCGGAGCTCACACACTGGGATTCCTGATGGGCGCCGCAGGGGCAGGAGCGCTGATCTCGGCGCTGTCGCTGGTGCTCAGGCGTTCGGTACGGGGCCTGACCAAAATGATCCCGATCGCCGCCGTCATGTTCGGTGCCAGCCTTGTGGCGTTCGGGTTCTCGCGCTGGCTCTGGCTTTCGCTCTTCCTGATGTTGTTCACCGGATTCGGCATGATGCAGGGCATGACCGCCAGCAATACCATCGTCCAGACGCTCGTGCCGGAAGATAAGCGCGGACGGGTGATGAGCTACTACACCGCATCCTTCGTTGGCATGGCCCCATTCGGAAGCCTCCTCGCCGGGTCGCTGGCAAGCTGGATCGGAGCGCCACGAACGGTCATGCTGACGGGGTCGTGCTGCGCCGCGGGAGGTCTGTGGTTCTGGTCCCGATTGCCCCACATCCGCCGGGAGATGCGCCCCGTATACGAACAGCTGGGGATCATAGCGCCCGTTCCGGAGACGGTCGAGGAATCCGCGCAGAGTTGAGATCCGCAAAGCACATCACTACCCGTCAAAAAATCGCGGAAGCAATAAAAAGCCCCGGTCGCTTGACGAGACCGGGGCTTCACAGGAGGCACTATCGATTCCACAAACAGAATAGGAAAACAAAACCCTGCTGTCTTGAGGCGGAAGATCGGATTTCGCCTCCACCTTTGGATGGAGCAGTAGTCTCACGGCACTCCGCGGGTGTATAACGAAGAAGCCTTCGCCGGGCTTCCCCAGCTCATCCGGTGTCACCACTGGCCTTGTAGAGCAGCGGCTGATCTGTGCCTGTGTGTGGAAGCGGGACCTCGGCAGGCGTGTGAAAGGACGTGCACGATGGTTTTGCGGATACTCCAGATCCTGTTGGCGATCGGGAACTGTGGCTATGGCGTGCTGCTGCTGCAAAAATACGGCAATGTAGCCATGCAGATTCACTCCTGGCCGCTCACCATGAACCAGGAAGTGGTTCTGCTGATTGCGGTGGCCGTGCTGCCATCTGGCGTGGTAGCGCTGCGTTTTCCCGTCGTCGCTGGCATCTTTGAATTCGCCTGCGCGTTCATCGGCCTGCAGTTGCTGCACGACAAGTCTCTCGTACAGCTCAAGTACTATTCGCACGTCACCATGTTTCTCGCGGCAGGCATCCTGATCCTCGCGGTCTTCCGGGGCGTCAGTGAAGTAACCCACGAGGCCTTCCACAAACCGGAAGAGAAACAGCGAAGGAAGAAGGCGCACCACCAGCACCCACAACATCATCGTCCGAAGGGCCATCAATCCCACAGTGAGGCGACGACTCACACCATCCATCCGCGGCATGGGCACACCCACCACCCGGCCCACCACAAGCCTCGCAGCAAATCATCCTGAGTCGCTCCCGCTTCACCGGAGCCTTCCAGCGGCCCGAACACGGATTCGCAGACGGATTCTTCACCGCACAGGGAGCATTCTTGAATGTCTTTCGAGAGTTTCGGGGGGCTACTGCACGCGCGTGGGTTGGTTCGCGTGCGGGTCGACGGAACGCGGAATGTCAGCGAATGCTGCCAGCTTCGCGCGGGACTTCCGCCCGAATCTGGGGGCGACTTTCTTTCTTGCTGCCTGCCGGCTGCTGGGGCGTGAGCAGCACGCGCCGCAGTGACCGGATGAGTTCCGGACCGGTCTCCTCCAGCTCCCGCAGATGGTACGCGGCGAGCGAGCCGAGAAGCCTCTCCCCGTGAGGCGTCATGCGGAGCAGGATGCGCCGATGATCGGTCGGATCGGGGCAACGGCGCAACAGGCCCTGCTCGAGCGTACGGTCCACCAGTTCGACGGCGCTGTTGTGCTTGAGGAGCATGCGCGCGGCCACATTGGCTATCGTCGGATCCAGTTCCTCCGGCATCCCCCAAACACATTGCAGGAGCTGATACTGCTGCGCGCGCAAGCCAGCTGCTTCCGCAGCCAGGCTACTGAAATGAAGGAATTTTCGAAGCTGAAAGCGGAACTCCGCCAGACGCCGCAACTGAGCTCGGGTCAGCGGGGGGGGTTCCGCAGGGGTTGACGGCATGTGCCCATTCGAGAAAGCAGAATGGACTCCGGAGTTGTCCGCTTTGATCATGAAATCATCGTAACACGATATATTGTGTTACGATGATTTCGTCGTTTCGTCAGGATTTTCGGGCACTTCGCCCGGATCGGCAAGAATAGCCCGCGCATCCGCCTCGTCGTCCCCGCTCACCTGGAGCTGGAGTGGACCCAGGCCCGGTTCCAAAATACGTGCATTTTCACCGGCGAGAAAGACCTCAATGCCCGCCGATTCCAGACGGAGCTTGGCCATCTCGGCTTCCAGCGGTTCGGTAAACGTGGCAATCGTGACGACATCCTGCATGAACTCTCCTTCGGCGCCCTGGAGCCTTAAGTGCCCTCAGCCGGCTGCCTTGCAGGATATATCGGATGCGGACGGGCTGCACGTGGGTAGGTTTGCCCGGAGAACTGCCCGACCTGTTGCACCAGACGGAACGGACGGCAGAAGTCGATGACGGAGTCTCGGGTTCAGGCCTTCTTGCCGGTGCCGGCGGCTTCCAGCAGCGCCTCGGCTTCCGCGATCAGCGCACCGGCCCGGGCGAATTTTGCCGGATCGTTCCCAGCTTCGCTGCGCATTGTCTCACCACGCTGCAGCAGTTCGACGGCAGCTGAGGTATCTATTTCCTCCGGCTTCCGAGCGGTTTCCGTCAGGATGGTGACCCGTTCGGGGAGGACTTCCACAAAGCCATGAGCGATCACATACCGCTGCTCACCTGCCTCCCCGCCATGGATGCGCAACTCGCCAGCCCTGATGCCGGACAGCAGAGGGGCGTGGCCATAAAACACTTCAAAGTAGCCGGATTTGCCCGGGATCTCAACAGCTTCCGCGGCTTTGTCGACGAGGATGCGGTCAGGCGTCACGAGCCGAACTTTCAGCAAACGGTCCGCCATGGCTATTTCGTAACCGCCTTCAGCTTCTCAGCTTCTTCCAGCACTTCCTCAATGGTCCCGCGCATGTAGAACGCCTGTTCCGGGACATCGTCATGCTTGCCTTCAATCACTTCCCTGAAGCTGCGAACCGTATCGTCAACCTTGCAGTAGCGACCGGGAATTCCGGTGAACTGCTCGGCAACATGGAAGGGCTGCGACAGGAACTTCTGCACCTTGCGTGCCCGGGAAACCGTGACTTTGTCTTCTTCAGAAAGCTCGTCGATACCAAGGATCGCGATGATATCCTGGAGGTCCTTATAGCGCTGCAGAATTCGCTTCACGCCCTGCGCTACATCGTAATGCTCCTGGCCCACGACACGCGGGCTGAGAATGCGCGACGTAGACGCCAGCGGATCGACGGCAGGATAGATGCCCAGTTCCGAGAGCGGCCGCGAAAGCACCGTCGTGGCATCCAAATGAGCAAACGTCGTCGCTGGCGCAGGGTCGGTCAGGTCGTCCGCCGGAACATAGACCGCCTGAACGGACGTCACGGATCCCCGTCGCGTCGAGGTAATCCTCTCCTGGAGCTCACCCATCTCCGTGGCCAGGTTCGGCTGGTAGCCCACTGCCGAAGGCATGCGCCCGAGGAGGGTCGAGACCTCCGAGCCCGCCTGGGTGAAGCGAAAAATATTGTCGATGAAGAGCAGGGTGTCTGCACCTTCTTCGTCACGGAAGTGTTCGGCAACCGTGAGACCAGTCAGGGCAACGCGAAGACGGGCGCCGGGCGGTTCGGTCATCTGGCCGTAGATAAGCGCGGCCTTGGACTTGTCCGGATCCTTCAGGTTAATCACGCCGGATTCCTGCATCTCCAGCCAGAGATCATTGCCCTCGCGCGTGCGCTCACCAACGCCGGCAAAGACGGAGAACCCGCCGTGCTTCGTTGCGACATTGTTGATGAGCTCCATGATGACAACCGTCTTCCCAACACCTGCGCCGCCGAAGAGACCAATCTTGCCACCCTTGAGGAATGGCTGGATAAGATCGATCACCTTGACGCCGGTTTCAAACATCTCCTCGCGCGTGGACTGCTCATCGAAGGCGGGGGCTGGCCGATGGATGGGTCTGCGCTCACTGGTACTCACAGGACCGAGTTCGTCCACAGGCTCTCCGATAACATTGAGCACTCGGCCCAGGGTCGCACGGCCGACCGGAACGGAGATAGGACCGCCCAGGTTGAGAACCTTCATTCCACGCACCATGCCCTCCGTGGCCTCCATAGCCACACAGCGCACGCGGCCTTCACCGAGATGCTGCTGGACCTCCAGGATTACGTTGATGGGCGTGGGAACCGTGAAGCCGTCGCTAACAACGCGCAGGGCCTGATAAATGGGTGGCATGGTCGCTTCTTCAAACTGCACGTCGACCGCCGGGCCCGAAACCTGAATCACTCTTCCGATATTTTCTGCCATAAATCTTCGTTCTCGCTCTAAATAGCGGCTGCGCCGCTGACAATTTCGATAATTTCCTTGGTAATCGCGGCCTGACGCACACGGTTCATAGTCAGGGTGAGCGAATCGATCATTTCCGAAGCATTATTTGTGGCCGAATCCATTGCGGTCATGCGGGCGGCATGCTCGGCAGCAACGGACTCCAGCGTGGCATGATACAGCTGCGAAGTGACATAACGGGGCAGGACGTCGGCGAAGATCTCCTGCGAAGGCTGCTCGTAAATGTAATCCACTTCGGCAGTACCAAAGAGCTTTGCCTCGTTTTCGAATTCCTGCTGGGCGGCTGCGGCTTCCTGGGGATAAAGGCTAACTCCCGACGAGAGAGCTGCTTCGGCGGCCCGCTCGCGTTCCTCGGTGGTCATCTCCTGCGTCCCGGCTAACTGGCGGCTGCCAATTTCAAGGATAGGTAGAATTCGTTCAATAACGACCCGCTGCTGAATGACGGATTTGAACTCGTTGTAGACAATATATGCGGCGTCGATTTCCTCGTGCACGTAGCGCGCAATGACCTCATCGGCGAGCGCACGGACCCGATCGTATTCCAGCCTCTCCAGCAGGCCAACCTGCTCGCCCACCACTTCGATGTTGCTGCCAGGTTGGCGGCGCTCCCTCCCCCCCACCTCGGCTGCCTCAACGAACTGAGCTGCGGGATAGCGGCGGCGAAAGAGATCGCGGCCCTTTCGGCCAATGGATTCAATATCGATGTGTTTTGAGCTGTTTTCGGCTATAAAATTCGCGGCAGCCTTAAGAACATTGGTATTAAATGCCCCGGCGAACCCCTTGTCTCCAGAGACAACCACAAGCAGAATTCGCTCTTCCGGCCGTGTGAGCAGCAGCGGATGCCCCAGCTCGCCAGTTTCCGGATCATAAATCATAGTTCGGCGTTTGAGCGATTCGAGCACGCTGGCCAGCATGGCCGCATAGGGCCGCGCAGAGATGGCGCGCTCCTGAGCACGGCGCAGCTTGGCCGCAGAAACCATCTTCATGGCTCTGGTGATCTGCCGCGTGTTTCTGACGCTTCGGATTCGTCGCCGAAGATCGAGAACATTTGCCATGATGTCTCTTTCGCTCTAGCGGGCCGCGCCTGCGGGCTGCGGCTGCGCACGTTGCTCCTCAGTTTTTTGTTTTTCCGATCTCGAGGATTGCTGAGCAGAACCCGCCTCCGGTCGGACCGCATCGTGTTCGGCAATGAAGTTCTGCTTGTATTCCTTTAGCGCGGCATGAATACGATTGCGCAGCGGATCGTCGAGCGCCTTCTTTGCTGCGATATCCGCAAGAAGCTGAGGCTGAGCAGCATCCATGTAGCGGTACAAACCAGCTTCGAAATCGCGAATCTGGTCTACCTTCAGGTCATCCAGATAGCCTTGGGTTCCGGCAAACAGAATAATGACCTGTTTTTCGGCCGGCAGCGGCTGGAATTGCGGCTGTTTAAGCAACTCAGTCAAGCGCTGCCCTCGGTTCAGTTGATTTTGCGTCACCTTGTCCAGATCGCTTCCGAACTGGGCGAATGCGGCCAGCTCGCGGTACTGGGCAAGATCCAGCTTGAGGGTCGAACCAACCTGCTTAATGGCTTTGATTGCGGCCGAGAATCCGACACGAGAGACGGAAAGGCCGACGTTGACGGCTGGACGCACACCCGAGTTGAACAGATCCGTTTCCAGAAAGATCTGTCCGTCCGTAATCGAGATAACATTCGTCGGAATGTACGCCGAAACATCGCCCGCCTGGGTCTCAATAATGGGCAGCGCCGTCAGTGATCCGCCACCCAGCTTCTCGCTCACTTTCGCGGCACGCTCCAGGAGCCGCGAGTGGAGATAGAAAACGTCACCCGGGTAAGCTTCGCGACCCGGCGGTCGACGAAGCAAGAGCGAGATCTCGCGATAGGCAATGGCATGCTTCGAGAGGTCGTCGTAGATCACCAGCGCGTGACGCCCTTTATCGCGAAAATACTCGCCGATCGCACAGGCGGCGTATGGGGCAAGGTAGAGCATCGGTGCCGGCTCCGACGCGGAGGCCGCCACCACGATGGTGTGGCCCATCGCACCATTTTCTTCCAGTGTCTGCACCACCTGGGCAATCGAGGATCGCTTCTGGCCAATCGCGCAGTAGATGCAGATCAGATCGTTCTTCTGATTGTTGATGATGGTGTCGAGCGCAACCGCAGTTTTACCCGTCTGGCGGTCTCCAATAATCAGCTCGCGCTGGCCGCGGCCAATCGGGATCATCGAGTCAATAGCCTTGAGACCCGTCATCATTGGTTCACGCACCGGCTGGCGGTCGATGACGCCTGGAGCGAGCCGCTCCACCGGCAGCGTTGCCGAGGTCTGCATATGGCCCTTGTCGTCGATAGGCTGGCCCAGGGCGTTGACCACCCGGCCAATCAGAGCATCTCCCACCGGAACGCTGAGGATCTTACCGGTGCGCCGTACCTGGTCGCCTTCCCGAATCTCTGTGTAATCTCCAAGCAGGACGCTGCCAACCTGATCCTCCTCGAGGCTCATTGCCAGTCCTGCAATACCGTGGGGAAATTCCAGAAGCTCTCCGGACATGACCTTGTCGAGCCCGTAGAGCCGGGCAATTCCGTCGCCGAGAGTGATGACCGTGCCAACCTCGTCGACGCGCGTCTTCGCATCATAGTTGGCGATTTGCTCTCTGAGGAGCGCTGTGATTTCGTCTGCCTTGATCTGCGCCATGCTTTGTTTTCCTGAACCGGTCCTTATGTTCTTCCAGCGTTCATCGTGTTCTGTCAATGAGAAATTGGAAACCCCTGTCCTGTGATCGGAACCTTCATTCAGCAGCCAGCTCCCGATGCAGTCTTCTCAATCGGCCGCGCACCGATCCATCGTAAACAGTGCTCCCGACCTGAACGACAATTCCGCCGATGAGCGACTTGTCTTCTTCAAACCGAGCATCCACCTGGCCGCCGGTGAGGGCCGCGATCTGCTTTTCCAGTTCGCTCTTTTCCAGGCTATCCAGGCTGCGGGCCGAAATCACTCGGGCCTCAAATATGAGGAGCCGTCGATTGACTTCAAGGCGAAACTCGGATGCGATCTCGTCAAAAGCGGAGAGACGCCCATTGCGGATCAACACCGCAATGAAGTTCCGCGTCTGTTGCGACATCCCGAGCCTGGCATTGAGGCTGTCCAGCAGGCAAACCTTCTCATGCACCGACACCGACGGGGCAAGCATATACTCGCGCAGCTCACGGCTTTCATGCCACGCACAGCCGAAATCCTCCAACTGCTGCTGTGCTTCCTTTATATTGAGATGCGAGTCAAATAGAACATCAGCGAAAGCCCGAGCATAGCGAGACAGGTAACTAGCCACTTAAGCCTCCCCTCCGGACTTGGCCAGCCCGCTGCCAAATTCGCGCACCAGCGCACGGTCCGCGTCGGAGGTAAGCTGGAGCCCGCGCATTGCCTGGTCAATCGCCAAATCCGCTGCGAACTTTTTAAGTTCGCGCTCCGCAGCAGCCTGCGAGGCGGCAATCTCCTGTTGGGCAGAAGCGACGATCCTGGCGCGCTCTATTTCGACGCTGACCTGAATTCGCCTCTCATCTTCGGCCGCTTCCGCCTCGACCTGCTTTCGAATGGCGTCGATCTCCGAATCGAGCCTGGAAAGCCGTGTCTCGACTTGAGTCAGTCGTCGGTTTGCGTCTTCTGTGGCTGCCC
>DAHVZZ010000349.1:0-10611 GCA_027323785.1 Acidobacterium sp.
CGTCGCCGAATCGTTGCCTTTCTGCCCGTCGAGCTCCGCACCCTGGCGCTCACTGCCCTCATTGCCGGCCTGCTCATGACGCAGTCCCGAGGCCCATGGCTCGGCGTCCTCTTCGCTGTGGCCGTTGTCTGGGTCGGCCGCCAGCGCTTCGTCCGCCGTGCCGCCTGGAAGCTTACCTTCCCCGCCCTCGCCATTTTCTTAATGAGTTACGGCATGGTTACCCGCTATACTTCTGGAAGTCTCCAGGATGCACATACCGTTGCGCAGCGGGATGCCGTTTACCGGCGCGAACTTCTGCCGGACTACATGCCGGTCGTCATGGAAAGGCCTCTTCTGGGCTGGGGTGGTTCGGCGTACCCCAAAGTCCATGGCCTCGACTCCATCGACGACGAGTACCTGCTGCTGGCGGTCACCAACGGCCTGGTCGGACTCGCGCTCTTTCTCCTCATGAACCTGGAGAATGTGCGCGCCTTGATTCTGGCCACCCGGGCTGAGAGGAACCCCGCCAATCGCGCCTTCCTCTTCGCTCTGATGGGCATTTTGGGTGGGCTCCTCTTTACGCTCACCACGGTCTTTCTCGGAATGCAGGTCTTTCAGCTGTTCTTCCTGCTCTCCGGATGGATCCAGGCCCTGCGGCCGGTGCGCGTGGCCGCACCGTATGCCGTCCCGGCTGCAACCGGACCGCAATACCGGTTCCGCCGTGTTCTTTGTTAGTAAGTGCAAAGTTTTAGTTCGTGCACCGGATCTGCTGAGCCGGCTGCACCCTCTTCCGCATGCTGCATATCGCCGAACTCGCCTTAACGCTGCTTTTCGTTGCCGCCACCCTGCCCCTGCTCCTGGAGCTTGCCCTCGCCTGCGCCGGAAACCTCCTGCCCCGCCGCCTTCCCGCTCCCGCTGCGTTCCCAGGACGCATTGCCGTGCTCGTTCCTGCCCACAATGAAGAACTGCTGATCGCACGCACCGTCGAAAGCCTGCTCCGCTCCCTCGCTGCCGACTCGGCTCACGATTCCGAAATCGTCGTGATCGCCCACAACTGTTCTGACCGCACCGCGCGCCGCGCCCGCGCCGCCGGAGCCAGGGTCCTCGAACTGAATGGCGAACCGGGCAAAGGCCGGGCCCTCCGCTTCAGCATCACCCGCGTGCTGATCGAGGGAGCTTCAGCCGTCGCCGTCATCGACGCCGACACCGTGGTCTCCCCAAATTTCCTCTCCGTCATGCGTCGCGCCCTCGCCCGCGCCGGAGCCGCCCAGTGCCGCTACGAGCTGGACGTTTCCCCTGGCGGCTCCGCCTCGCCTGCTGCCGAACTCGGTGCTCTCGCCTTTCGCGGCATGAATTTCATCCGTCCTCGCGGACGCTCGCGCCTCGGCCTCTCCAGCGGTATCTTCGGCAACGGCTTTGCCCTGCGTTCCGAAACCCTCGCCACCGTTCCCTGGGAGGCCTTCGGCATCGCCGAGGATCTCGAATACCATACCCGTCTCGAGTTGGCGGGCATCCGCACCGTCTTCGTCGAGGAAGCCACTGTCTTCGGAGCGCCCGCCTCCGGCCGCGACGCCGAACGCTCGCAGCGTCTCCGCTGGGAAGGAGGACGTCTCGCCGTAGCCCGTCAGTACGCTCCCCGCGTTCTCGCCAGCCTCCTGCGCGGTCATCTGCGCTCCCTCCACACACTCGCTGACCTCTTCAGCCTGCCCCTCGGTTTAGCCGCATTGTTGCTCCTCCCGGGTTGCGCACTCGGCTTCGCGCCCCACATGCACGTTCTGCTCCTCTACTCTCTTGCGGGAATCGCTCTGATTATTCTGTATGTCCTGCTCGCCGTCGGCACTGCCCCTCAGCCCCGCCGCGCCCTCGCCGCCCTGGTCGCCACCCCGGCGTTCCTGCTTCGCAAGACTGGCATGGTGCACGCCATTCTTCGCGCTTCCCGCCGCGGCACAGCCTGGACCCGCACTGGCCGTGGGCCTCAGAAGGTGCGCGGATGACAACTCCCGCAAACACGCCCGGCGCCAACCCTGATCCGGGCCCCCTCGGTCCCAGCGGACGCGAAGTGGGTGGCACCGTCCGCCGCAATGTCTCCGTTACCGTAGCCGCTCGCATCGGCTACATGATCACCCGCATCATCATTCCGCCCTTCGTGCTCGCCCGCATCGGCCTCGAAGTCTACGGCATCTGGACCACGCTCTTCATTCTCGTCAGCTATATGGGCGTCTCCACCATGGGCATCTCCGGCGTCTATATCAAATACATCGCCGAATTCAATGCCCGCCGCGAGTACGACCGCATCAATTCCCTGCTCTCCACCGGCCTCGCCATCACCCTCCCGCTCTGTTCGCTGCTCTTCGCCGCTTTTTGGCTCGGCTGGCCGTATTTCTCTCCGTTCCTTCACCTGCCGCCCGCACATCAGGCCGATGCCCGCGAAGCCATGCTCATTGTGGTCGGCATCTTCCTGCTCAGCATCTCCCTGAACGCCTTCGGCGACACCCTTACCGGCCTCCAGGAAATCGCCATCACCCAGCGCTTCTGGACCATCAGCTTTCTCGTCGAATTCGTCGCCATCTTCGTCCTCGTTGGCATGGGACGCGGCATTCGCGGACTCGCGGAAGCCTTCCTCCTGCGCACCATTGTCAACGACGGCCTCGCGATCTCCTGGATCTGGCGTCGTGTCCCCTGGCTTCGCATATCGCCTCGCCTCTGCACTCGTAAATCCGTTGGCTACATCGTTCATTTCGGCGGTATCGTCCAGCTCCAGAGCATTCTGTCGAACCTTCTCTCTTCCATCGAAAAAGTCGTCGCGCTCTTTACCATCGGCCTTGCCGCGACCGGCCTCTTCGACATCGCCAAGAAATGGCCCATGTCCCTGCAAACGCTGCCCATGGCCTTCTTCGGCGCATACATGCCCGCCGCCTCCCATCTCGACGCCCACGCTACCGAGCACGACCGCCAGTCTTCGCTCCGCGACTTCTACCTGCGCGGCTCGCGCTATGCCAATTTCTGTACCGCGTGGTTCTGCGCGCTCATGTTCGCCATTCCCGGCGCCATCCTTCGCGTCTGGCTCGGCCCCAAAGAGCCGGATCCCGCCCTCCTCGCTACCCTCTTCGTCCTCTACCTGGTCTGGACCCAGTGGCACATGCTCACCGGCCCCGGCAACTCCATCCTTCGCGGCATGGGTCGCGTTGCCGACGAGTTCTTCTACTCCATTCCCAACGCCATCCTGCTGCTGCTCTTCATCCCGGCTTCGCGCCTTCTGCTCGGCCGCTGGGCGCCGATCGGCATCGGCGTTGCCGCGGCCTGTGCCACGATCGGGGCCTCCTGTATCCTGCTCGCCCGCGTGCAGCACGTCCTCGGTTTTAGCCTTGTCCGCTTCCTGCGGGAGGTCATCCTCCCCTCTCTGGTCTTCTACGTCGTGGCTTTCGCGCTCAAAATTCCCATCGACACCGCCATCGCGCATGTGGGACGCTGGTCCGGAATGTTCGTCCTGCTCATCTCCGGCCTGTTCTATACCGCCCTGTCCCTGCTGGTGCTCGACCGCCTCGTCCTCGACGCCGAGGAGCGCCGCATGGCCCGCGATCTGATCCTGCGTCTCCGCGCCGCTATTCGCCGCGGTTCTGGTGCAACAGCTTCTGATGCGGAGGTTCCCGCATGAAGCCTCTCTCCTGCGCCTTCCTCCTGTTTGCGCTGCTCGTCTCTGCTGCGCCCGGACTTTGCTCTCCGCGCCGTCGCCATCACCATCCCGCCCAGGCCAGTGCCGCCGCGACGCAGCCGGCTACGCCGACCCTCAAGGTCGATCCGCTCGAACTGCTGCGGCAGTTTGAGGCGCCAGCGAACGAGCAATATCGCCTCGGGCCAGGCGACGTCGTTACCATCAGTATCCCCGGCCATCCGGAGATACCCGCTCAACAGACCATCGGACCCGATGGCCGCATTACTCTGCCTCTCGCCGGCGACATAGAACTGAACAACAAGACCCGCCCCCAGGCCGCCGCCGCCATCAAAGCCGCCCTGACCCCGTATTACACCCATCTCTCCGTAACGGTGGCCGTGGATCAGTACACCTCCAACCGCGTCCTCGTCCTCGGCGACGTCGAACGGCCCGGCATCGTTCAGTTCGCCGGCCAGCCCACCTTACTGGAGGCCATCACCCGCGCCGGCCTGCCTCCGGCCCAGCCCAGCGGCTCCCAGGCAATGAAGCTTGCCCCGGCTTCGCCCCTCTCCGACATCCCTGAGCGCTGTGCCATTTACCGCGGCAATAATGAGGTCGCCTGGGTGCAGTTACGCAAACTCCTCAGCACTGGCAATACCCTGGCTGACCTCCGCCTGCGTCGCGGCGACGTTGTATTCGTTCCCAATGGCACCAACGAATACGTCTCCGTTCTCGGCGAAGTCCAGCACCCTGGAGCCGTCCAACTCTCGCCGGATATGACCCTGGCCAGCGTCCTCGCTCTCGCCGGAGGTATCAACAAGCATGCCGGACTCGGCAGTCACATCCACGTCTACGATCCGCATACCGGCAAAACCGTTGAGGTCCCGTTCAAGGATCTTCTCCATGCCTCCGGCCGAGCCGCCGAAGTCGAACTCCACGCCGGCGACGTCATTTACATTCCGTCCACCAAAATGTCCAAAATGACGACGATGATCAACCAGTTCAACCCGCTCACTTCGTTGTTCACGTTAATTGCTCTTTCGTACCATATTTAACCTCGGGGAGATGCTGTATTCCTTTACGTGAAGGCAAAGCATGACGCTGATGCGCAACATCCCGGCTTCCGGTTCACCGCCCGACGTGCCGCCTTACCGCGCTACCGAACCACCGGTTGAGCCGCCGGTCTTCCGTTTCCAGATCCGGCGCAGTCTCCGCATTCATCGGCGTCTCGCCCTTGCGGTCGCGCTGCTGGTCTTCGCCGCTCTGGTCGGCGCGCACTTCCTCATGCCGCGCAAATACACCGCGCAAAGCCTCGTCTACATCCAGCCCGAAGTCCCCGCACTCGTCGGCCCACAGCCTCCCGTCTGGTCCCAGAGTTCCCTCTCCTACAACACCTTCATGCAGCAGCAGGTCCAGGCCGTCACCCGTCCGGACATCCTCCAGGCCGCCGTCGCCTCTGTTCCCCCTGGCGTCTGGCGTCAGCCCGGCGAAAGCCTGCAAATGGCTGCCTTCCGCCTCGGCAAATCGGTCCAGGCCAGCCGTCAGGGCACCTCTTACCAGATCGCCATCAGCCTCACCGGCACCAATCCCAAAGATGTCGCGCAGATGGTCAACGCGCTAACCGCGACCTTCCTCGCCGCCTCCCGACGCGACGAACTGGCCGGTAGCAACACGCGCATCAAAATCCTCCGCGAAGAGCGCACCCGCATCAAGGACGCGCTCAATTCCGACATGGCCGAAAAAGCCAATCTCGCCAAACAGCTCGGCGTCTCCAATCCCACGCCCGGCCCCGTTCTTGGCGATCCCTGGACAACGCAGCTCAACACCCTCCAGGCTCAATTGGCCGCCGCACGCGATGCCCACGACCAGGCTGCCGCCGAGCTCACCGCTCTGGTCAGCAAAAATGGCCTCAATTCCCCGGCCCTCGCCGCCGCCGCCCAGCAAATCATCCAGTCCGACTCGGGCCTGAACAGCCTCAAAACCAGCCTCAACGTCCGTCGCGCTGCCCTCATCTCCCAGCTCTCCAATCTCGCGCCCGCCAACCCCATCTGGCAGCAGGACCAGGCCGAGCTGAAGCAGATCAACCGTTCGCTGCAAACCATGACCGCCAGCCTTCAGGCGCGTGCCGCGCAGCGTCTGGACCAAACGCTGCGCACCAACCTGGCGAAAACCGCCGCCACTGAAGCCGAGCTCAACCGTCAGCTCAACACCCTCACCGCTCAGGCCACCACCGCCGCCCCCAAACTCGAGCGCGCCTCCGATCTCACCACCGATATCACCCGCCTGCAGCAGCGCTACACCACCATCGACGACAGCCTGCGCAATCTTGAACTGGAAGCCTCCGCTCCCGGCTCCATGCACCTGTCGTCTCCGGCTCAGGTCCCCCTCATTCCCGACGGCGGCCTCCGCCACAAGCTCCTCCTGCTTGCTTTGCCTCTGGCGCTGTTCTGCGGCCTGCTTGCCGCCGTACTCGCCACCGTGCTGGATCGCCGCATCTATACCCCGTCGGACGTCGAGCACCTGCTCGGCTTTCCCCCAATGGCTCTGCTCCCCGCTCCTGGCGGAGTTCCGGCGCCGGTTCGCGACGAGTTCGTCCTGCGGCTCGCCGCCGCCATCGCCCATGCTGCGGCCACCAGCAGCGCGCATACCTGGGTCATCACCAGTGCCGGCGATATCGACGTGGGCGAAATCATCTCCGAGCTGGTCGCCATGCTCGAACGACTCGGAACCCGCACCCTTTCCATTACTTCCTCCAGACTGCTTGAATCCCGCGAAGCAGCTGCGCACGGACCCATCGCGTCGGGCACCTCGCCCTTCGGTGGCGCCGGCATGGCCGATCAGAATCTCCGCCGCCTGCGCACTTCCTGGGATCTGATCCTCGTCGAAACCCCGCCCATCCTGCTTTCCGGCGCGGCCGAATACCTTGCCCGCTTTGCTGACGCAACCCTGGTCGTCGTCGAAAGCGGTGCTACCGCCAGCGCCGATCTGCGGCGCGCCGCTCGTCTGCTGGAGCGTATCCACGCACCCGGCGTAGCCGCTCTCATCGCAGGCATTTCCCGAAAAACCGCCGACCCGGAATTCCTGGCGGATCTCAAAGCCATTGAAGAGCGCCTCGCTTCCGAGCCGGATCTTGCTTTCGCAGCTTCAGCATCCAGACCCATCCTGCGCAATCCCGAAGTCGAGGTCCAGCTCCCGGATCGCGGAGCAACGCACCGCTCTGACAAATTCACCGTCAGCGATCGCAACCAGCCCGCCCATCCGGCTCCGATTGTGGAGGCCATCACCAGGGCCGTCGAAGCTCTTGCCACAGCCGTTCCCGCTGCGCCCACAGCTTCACAACCACCCAGCCCGCAGCCGCCCCCCGCTCGGGACTCGCAGCCGCCGCGGCAAGCCCCGCCTCAACCCGCAACGCGGCCAGGACCTGCTAAAACCGCAAAGCCTCCTGCCACCGACGAATCGCAATGGGAAAACCGAGCCAGCGCATCGCCCGCCGCCGCAAAGCCTCAACCTGCTGAAGTCTCCGGGGCGGTAGCCTCGTTGAAAGCTGCGTCTCCTTCATCCGCGCCGCAGCACTCCACCAAACAGCAGCAAGTCCCGCAGCAGGAAACAGCAGAGCACGAGTCCATGGACAAGCTTCTGGACCGGCTGCTTTCCGCCGCCGAATCGTCCAGCCGGCAGTCCGCAGCGCCTTCGGCCATTCAGAATCCGGCTTTTGCGGCAGAAGCTGCACCGCCCACACCGGCTGTTTCAGCCGAACCAGTGCAGCGCATCATTCATCCCGCCAGGCCGGTCGAGTCCAGACCCTTCACTCCGCCCGAAATCGAATGGCAGACCCAGGAAATAACCGATCCCAAAGCCTTCCCGCCCCGCCGTCCGCCTGCTGAAGCCCCCACCTGGCTCCGCGCACAATCTGAGTTGCCGGCCAGCCCCGAAAGAAAGTCAAATCCTCCGTCCGCACAACCAGCGCCGCCGCCACCGCCCATGTCGGAAGCCGCCCCGCCCGCTGACCGCAAACGCTTCTCCCCACCACCCATTGAATGGGAGCCAATCGAGGTCACCGACCCCCGCGCACATCGCCGGACTCCTCCTGACGCTCCTGCCTGGCTCCAGACCCAGACGTTTATCGAGCTGCCCGCCGCGGATACTCCGCTTTCCGCAACCCCCGACGACCTCGATGCCGCTCCGGTGCCCGAACGGCGCCGCCCATCCACTCCCAGCTTCATTCCTTCAGACATCGCGAGTAGCCGCGTTTCCCGGCCTCTGTCTTCACCCTCGCGTCGTACCTCCGGCTTCGACCTCACGCCGGATATGGCAGAAGATCAGCAGTTCGATGCCGCACCCGGACCACAGCCCGCCGAGCCCTCACTGGCCCCCGTGCCCGATCCGCAGTGGCTCAAGCCGCAACCCGCCAAATCTGCATGGACAGAGGTTCCGGCACTCCAGCCCGCTGCCACTATCCCGGAAAAAGCAATCCAGCCGCCCCGCGAGGAAATCTATATCCCACCTGTCCCCTCGCACCAGCCCGATCAGGCTGTTCCCGAGACTGCGGAAACTACGGTCGCCGACCAGCCGCACACCCACCGTCGCCTCGGCGACTACCTCTTCGGCCAGGTCGTCCAGACCGACGGCGATCTCAACATCCTGCCGCCCACCATGCCCGGTCAGTACCGCATCCGCCGCCGGCATAAATAGGAGCCGCAGCCGAACCCCCACCAGCGAACCGCACCCGCCCGCTTCCGTTTTACCGGTACTCCATCAGTTCGCGCCGCCGCCCCCGCCGCGCATCGCTGTAGAACCGCATCTGTCCCATCAGAATCGGAATCTGCTGCACGTGCGAATGGACCCCGTACAGCATCAGCGTCCACATTGATCGCGACTTCCACCGCGCCTTCCACGCCGACCGCGCCGCAGCTGCTCCGAACCCTGCCAGCCATAATCCCACCGGCCACCAGCTCCGCAACCCGACCGCCAGCGCCGCAGCCGCCAACGGCGTTCCCATCCAGAAAATCCCCTGCCGGAGATTGTGCCGGCTTCCCGCCAGCCACATCGGATCATCCGTCTTCCGGAATCTCTCCGCCACCTTCGCCAGCGCGTATCCGGTCCTCTCCGAGCGCCGCCAATACTGGCCAAACCGTGTCATCGCCAGATCGTGCCCCGTCATCGCGCAATCGACATGCAGAATCCGCCAGTCCAGCGCCCGCATTCGCCGGCACAGCTCCGGTTCCTCTCCGGCAATCATCTCCGGATCGTACCCGCCTGCCGCCTCCAGCGCTGCACGCCGCATTAGCACATCCCCTCCGCAGAACGGAAACTCCCCCAGCGAATAGATCCAGTCCAGGTCCAGCACCCGCGTATAGATCGACTGCTCCGGCCGAATCTCCCGCCGATGCCCCCACACCGCCGCGGCCTCCGGATTCCCCTCCATCGTCGCCAGCGCCGTCCGTGCAAATCCCGGCGCCAGCACCGTGTCCCCATCAAGAAACAGAATGTACTCCGCGCCTTCCGCAGCCCTCCATCCCGCATTGCGCCCCAGCGCCGCGGTCGGATGCTCCCGTCCCACCTGCAGCACCCGCACACCGCTCTTTGCCGCAGCCTCCGGACTGCCGTCCTGCGATCCCGAATCGACGTAAACGATCTCCACCGTCCCGGGCCACGGCTCCATCGCCCGGACCGACTCGATGCAGCGCTTCAGCCGATCCCCTTCGTTCCGGCCGATAATCACCACCGTCAGGCTGTTCTGTATCCGCTCCATCATCGTCCGGCTGCTTCCATCGGCTCTGGCTTCGCCGCTGTCTCTGGATGCTTCGTCAGATATCTCGCCACTGCTTTCGCCGCACACCGCGCCGCAAATTCCGCTCCGTAGGCAAAGCGCAGCATTGGCCCAAAGCTGTTCGCCGCCGCCAACCCCGTAAAGTACAACCCCGGCACCGACGACTGAAATCCCCGATCCAGAACCGGCGTCTGCTCCACCTCCGCGATCCGCACCCGCAGCTCCTCCGCCAGAAACGGCAACCGCCGCAGATCGACCCGGTACCCCGTGGCCGCAATCACCATCTCCGTTCGATGCTCTGTCCGCGACCCATCCCCGGCCACCAGTCCCAGCCGCACGCCTCCATCCACCACTTCCGCGGACTCAATCGTCTGTCCCAGCAAAAGCGGGAAGCGCCCCATCACCCGTTCCCGCATCGGCCATCCCGCCGACGGCCCCAGGTGCCGCTCCACAACCTTCAGCCGCAGCTTCTCCGGCAGCCGATGAAACAGCAGCGGCGCGTCCGTGCAGAACTTCGACCGCCACCCCGGCCCCAGCCCCGTCTGCGGCCAACGCAGCCGATTCCACAAAGATCGCCTCTCCACCGGCGGCTGATGGAATACCAGCGCCTCCCGCCGCGCCAGCAGCGTCGTCTCCGCTCCGCTCTCATGCAGCAGCGCCGCCAGATCGATCGCCGACGCTCCCGAGCCCACCACCGTCACTCGCCGTCCCCGCCACGCCGCTGGCTCGCGAATCGCTGCGCTGTGCGCCAGCCGATCCTCCGGAAGTCCCGCCAGCGCCGGCGGAATCCACGCGAAATGCGTAATTCCAGCTGCGACAATAACGGCCTGTGACGTGACGACCTCGCCGCTGTCCAGCCGCAGCCTGTATCCACCCTCCATCGCATCCAGCGCCGTCACCTGCCGCTCTTCCAGCATCGGAACCATCCGCCGCTGGAACTCCATCCCGTAGCCGGCAAACGTTGCAATCGCCACCGGAACCCGCCGGTCGTCGTACGCAATCCCCTGCTCCCGGCAATACCTCGCCAGCGTTAAGGCGCCCTCCGGATCGGAGAGATTCGAGGCGAATCCGTCCGACTTCAGCAGCATCCCCGCCGGCATCGCCGTCCGCCACGTTCCCATGGGCGTACCGAAAATCCTCAGCCGCATGCCCTGCGCGCGCAAATGCGCCGCCAGTGACAGTCCATACGGCCCCGCGCCAATAATGACAG